>CACZPE010000001.1 GCA_902782875.1 uncultured Ruminococcus sp.
ATATCTTACCTCTATAGAGGAATTGAAGCTTGGCACATCCTTATAAGAGAAATAGCACACAACCGTCTGACCCGCATTCTCGATTTCTATTCTGTCAAGTTTTAAACCGGGCCGCTCCGGGTCACCTGCTGATTCTTTCCTCACATACCTGAGATAATCCTTAAGGATACCGTTATATATCACATCACGGTCAGCAGACAGCCTGTCGGCGATACGCTCCACCTTATCCCCTTCCGGTTTCTCTCCGTATGCGACGAGCGAGGGCGTTTCGTCCTCTGCAAATATCGAAGGGAAGTCTGTTTTGAGCGTGGTGCGTTTTTTGCATTTGTCATACTCCAGCTGCAGCATACCAAGCCTGCCTCCGCTGCTCTCGTACACGCTGACATTCTGTGCCCTGTACTCAGCTTCCAGAGCCTTCTGCTTCTTTTTTTCGTTCTTGATATATAAAACCGTGATGAATATCTGTATTATAAAGATCCCGAAGAGGATCAATGCGATCTTCGGATATCCATCCATAAAGAACCCGACCGAAGCAAACGGAAGTAATATCATAACAAGCAGAAACACCAGAATCAACAGCGTGGCTATATTCATCAGGATGTCATTTACAGGTGATCCCTTCTTATCGTTCATTATAATACTCCTTTTCAGGCATCATTTTTTTATCTTATTGACCGCACCTGCAGGTTTTTCCCTATAAGTCTGAAAACCTGTTCAGCAGTTATTTCCAGATTTCTTTTGGCATTTTCCGGGATCATAGCCTCATTAAGACTCACAGGCTGTCTGACAACAGGAAAGCAGGCATCTATACCGTATTCGCTGAATGATACTGTATCCTTTATCATTCCCGCAAAGGCGATCACGGTCTTATCATATTCCTTTGCAAAACGCGCTACTCCTCCCGGGACTTTGCCCATAACACTTTGTTCGTCAAGGCATCCTTCACCGGTTATGATGATGTCTGCTGTCTCTATCTCTCTGTCTATCCCCGTCTCTCTTATGATCATATCAATCCCGGGTACAAGTTCTGCATTCAGATATGACCTGAATGCGAAGCCCAGTCCTCCCGCTGCCCCTGCCCCGGGATAATTCATGTCTGCATGCGGATATTTTTCCTTCGTAAGTACGGCATATTTCCTGAGCCACATATCCATAACGGGTATATCATCGCCGCGCAGACCTTTCTGCGGTCCGAACACTGCAGAACAGCCCTTTTCGCCGCACAGCGGATTATTCACATCACAGGCTACACGAAAACGGCTCTCCTTTATTTCGGGAAGTGCATTTCTGTCACTGATACCTGCAATATCCCTTAGTCCCCTGCCGCGGGGGCTTACAATATCACCTTCGGAGTCGTAAAACTCAAAGCCAAGAGCCTGCAGCATCCCTGTACCGCCGTCATTAGTCGCACTTCCGCCTATACCTATTATAAACTCCCGTGCTCCCCGATGAAGTGCATCTGCTATCATCTCACCAACACCATAGGTGGTGGTCTCCAGCGGGTCTTTCTCGTTTTCATCCAGAAGAGTGATACCTGCGGCAGAAGCCATCTCCATAACTGCCAGCTTCTTTTCTGCAGAAAACCCGTATGATACTTCTGTCTTCCTATACAAAGGGTCTGATACTGCTGTATGCACCACATCGCATCCCAGAGCCCTGATAAGAGTATCCGACATACCTTCGCCGCCGTCGGAAACAGTTTTCACAACAACTTCGGTGTCGGGACAGGCTTTCAGAATACCTTTTCTGACTGTATCCCCTGCTTCCTCTGAAGATAAGCAGCCTTTGAATGAATCTATCGCTATCAGAACCTTCATGTAAAACACTCCTGTGAACGAACAATATCCCTTTGCCTGTCTGCTGTATACCTGAGCGGATCAATTCGCGGCTTGTTATTGGCAGACACTTTGCGAAACTCATATAAATAATATCATAAACGACCGGTTTTGTAAAGCCTGATGTATGCGTAAACTCTCGGCGACAGCAGTTTTCGCTCCCATTAATGCCCCTACTATAAATATGCATATTAAACATATTCGCCTTTATGCACATTTGGGATAAAATAATCCGGGTTTTTTCTGTAAATATGATAATTTTATCTTGCAATATGATTTCTATTATGTTAAAATATATACATAAGCTATAACTTTACTCACTCAAGCTATTGATGCAGAGAGGTATATTATGGAAAAAATGAACGACATAATAAGGATCCTCACTATGAAGATCAAGGAAGATACTGTAAGGCAGTGCAAGAAAAATGTTGCTATGTCTGTGATAGTATGCATATCTGCAGGCATCATGCTTATAATGAACATAATAAAGCATTCTACCCTTATGACGATAACATCCATAATACTTGTCGGCGGCTTTGCGATAACGGGTATAATAGCAGGAGTATTCAAAAAGAGCAAAATATCTTCTGTTATCATGGCGATAATACTGACAGGTGTTTTCACGGTGTTTCCCATATCAGGCGGAAATGAGGGCTTTGCTGTTCTGTGGATCCTGCTTATACCGCTGTTCAGCATAAGTCTTTTCGGTGTAGAGATAGGCATGGGTATGAATGTATATTTTATGTTTCTTGTACTGGCATTGTTCTATACGCCGTTGAAAACATTCATCGCCGATCTCTATACAAGCAATTTTTTAAGCCGTTTTCCTGTCCTGTTCATAGCCGATTCCGCAGTTGCACAGTTTCTTGCATTCAGCTCGGAGTATTATTACAGGATCACCCGACTGCAGTCATATACGGATCATATGACAGGTATATACAACAGAAAATATTTCATAGAGATGCTTGAAGATAAGGAAACACAGCTTGAGGGACTCTGCATATCTGTCATTGACATTAACGGACTGAAAGAGACAAATGATACCCTCGGTCATGCAGCAGGCGACGAATTGATATGTGCAGTACCTGCACTTGCCAAACAGGCATTCGGAAAAGATGTTCTGATATCAAGAATGGGCGGAGATGAATTTGCAATCCTATCTTATGGCAGCAATGATGAGGTATCAGAAAAGATCAGACTTATGAAGGAATATGCACTAAAGCATAAAGGAAAGCTTATCAATGAAATATATCTGTCCACAGGAACAGCCTGCTATGCCGATAACAAAGGGCTTACCTGTGAAGGGCTCATGCAGAAGGCCGACAAGCTTATGTATGAAGACAAGGCTGCTTTTTATCAGCAGAAGGGGCATGACAGAAGACGGCGATAGGCCGCAGTTTTACTTTATCAATGGTATATCATGTTTTTGCAGGAGGATGCTATGTTTGAATTTCTCAGAGTTCATCAGCTTAATATCATGATGGTACTTGCCGGTGTATGCCTGTTTATGTCTGCATTCATCCTTGTTTCACGCACTATATCAAGGAAGAGGAAAGCTCATCTCTTTTTACTTGGCATTTCAGCCATGTTTCTGCTTATCTTTGACCGCCATGCTTATGAGTACAGGGGCGTACTGACATCCGTCGGATATGTGATGGTCAGGCTCTGCAATTTTATGGTATATACCCTGACACTTTTTATCTTATGGATATTCAATGAATATCTCGAAGATCTTCTGATCCAGTTTGCGGATATCCCGAAGAAAACGCGGAGTTTCTTTATCATAAGGTCACTGCTGATCGTTCACGGTATAATGATACTGCTCAATCACTTTACAGGCCTGTACTATTACTTTGATGACAACAACCTTTATCAGAGAGGAAAGGGCTATATTCTCGGATTTTCAGCCCCGATCGTGATAATCGTTCTGCAGATGTCGATAATTTACAGGAACAAAGATAAATTAAAGCCGATACAAAGCATACCCCTGTTTCTGTTCACATCTCTGCCGGTAGTTGCGGTTGTTGTACAGATGTTTGCATACGGGCTTTCCCTCATAAATATCACAATAGTGGCTACCATCATGGTGCTCTATATGTTTGCGATAATCGAGACAGATGATGAAGTAGAAAGAGCCCACGAAAAACAGCTGGAGCTTCTGCGCAATGAGGAACAGAATATGCGTTCCCTTATGGTACAGACTACACTGGCTTTTTCAGAGGCGATAGAAGCAAAAGACAAGTACACAAACGGTCATTCACGAAGAGTCGCGGATTATTCCCAGAGACTGGCAAAGCTTGCCGGGAAAAGCGACAGGGAATGCACTGAGATATATCTTGC
>CACZPE010000002.1 GCA_902782875.1 uncultured Ruminococcus sp.
AGCTGGAGATTTATAAAACAGAATCCCGAAGGACTTTGATATAGCCTAAGAGCTTTGAATTATCAAACCACAGACCTTCCGATACTGACAGGAAGGGATGTGGTTTTCTTTATCTCATTTAAGTAAATCTTTGATTTGAAGAATATCGTATTATAAAATGGAAAAGCGTCTGATTATAAGAAAAAAAGCACTTTTGCAAAATTTAATAGACATGATATATTTTGTAAAATAAATATTAAGTATACCTGTGTGATATTGAACTAAAGCAAAAAATGTGCTATTATGAACATGAAATGTATGTGTATACATAACATATCTATGTATACTTTTATGAGGTGAAGTTATGAAGAAATCAACAAAACGCACAATTCTGTGCGCAGGTCTGGCTGCTCTGATGTCTGTATCACTCTGCGGCTGTGACAGAAATACCACACCGTCGGTATCTATGCCTGAACAGACAGCTACTGAGGTACAGGCAAGAGAGAAGTATACTTCTCTTAGTCAGCTTCAGGGCAAAGCAATAGGCGTACAGTCCGGAACAAGCATGGATCAGATTGTCATATCCAAGATTAGTGATGTGGAATTTAAGAGCTATGACACATATCCCGCTCTTGTAGATGCTATGAAAAAAGGCAGAGTAGAGGCTTTCCCCGGAGATGAGCCTGTTATACTGCAGCTTATGGCTAATGACAGCGAGCTTTCTATGATAAATGAGTTCATTGATACATTTGAATTCGGTTATGCCTTCAAAAAGGATGAAAAGGGTCAGGCGCTCTGCGATGAATTCAGTGAGTATATAAAATCTATCGAATCCAGCGGTGAGCTTAAAGAGGTAAAGGATAAGTGGACCGGTGCTGATGAGTCACTGAAAACCGTTGAGGACTATACCGCTCTTCCTGCTACCAATGGTACTCTCAGAATGGTTACCGAAGGTGCATATGAGCCTTTCAACTACTTCAAGGACGGCAAGATCGTAGGATATGACATAGATATTGCTGTTCGCTTCTGCAAGGCTAAGGGTTATGGCCTTGAAGTTGAAATGATGGAGTTTGACCAGATTATTGATGCAGTTGCTGCAGGTGAGTATGATTTTGCAGGTGCAGGTATAACCATAACACCTGAACGCGAAGAAAAAGTATATTTCTCAGAGCCTAACTATTCAGGCGGCGTAGTAATGTGCGTACTTAAGTGATAAGAGTAATAGAAAATCCCGTGAGTCAAACTCACGGGGTTTTTTTAGTATTTGCTTATCACATTATCAAATTCATCATCAAGATAGCTTATTTTATTAGGCTGCGTTTCGGAAGTATCCGTGGTTTCGTCATACGAGGGAGAATCGGCCATGTGGTCGAAGTTTATGGGAACAAAACCGTCTTCCGAATCTGATACTGTGTATGATGTTTCTTTTTCTGTTTCAGGAGAAGGAGCATATGTATCAGATATCTCCGTTTCCTGTGTGGTTTCTGATGTATCAGGCTCTGCATCAGTAAGTTCATATTTCCTGCCGCTTTCAAATCTGAAATGAGACAGAAGCTGTTTGAGTGCAGCGGATTGCCCTGAGAGTTCCTGCGAAGCGGCTGCAGATTCCTCTGCAGTTGCAGTGTTGCTTTGTACAACAGCGGATATTTGTTCAACTCCGACTGTTACGCGTTTGATCTCTTCAGCCTGATATCCGCTTTCATCGGATATCCTTGATATTTCGGTAACTATCTTTTCGGTCCTGTCAACAACAGCCTGAAGAACTCTTGCGGTTTCTTTAGCTATTTCAGAACCTCTTTCTACATTGGATACAGAGCTTTCGATAAGCGATGTTGTTCTGTTTGCTGCTTCTGCACTTTTGGCAGCAAGATTTCTTACTTCATCCGCAACAACGGCAAAGCCTTTACCTGCGGCACCTGCTCTGGCAGCCTCAACAGCTGCATTAAGAGCCAGGATATTAGTCTGGAATGCGATATCGTCTATTACTTTGATGATCTTGGATATTTCAGTGGAGCTGGCATTGATGTCTTCCATAGAGTTGAGCATATTTCTCATCTCTGTGCTGCATTCTTCGATCCTTTTGCTGGTTTCTTCTACAATTAAGGAAGTGTTTTTTGCCGCTGCAGCGGTACTGTTAACTCTTGCGGAGATATCCTCGATCTGTAAGGTAAGATCCTTTATGGCTTCCGACTGCTGCGCTGCACCTAACGACAGTGTCTGTGCGCCGTTAGCGACTTGTTCGGAACCGTGAGTAACCTGACCGGATGCGGAGTCTATATTTCTGAATGTGCTTCTCAGAGAAGCCGTGATTTCATTATACTTTGCGCTGATTTTGCTGTAATCTCCCTTCCATTCAGACGGAAGAGCATAGTTGAGATCGCCGTTTGCAAGACTTTCCATACCGTCGGCAGTTTCTGATATTATCGAAGAAATGCCCGTTATGGAGCTTTCGATAAGTGAATTCAGCTCGTCAAGTTCACCCTTGCCCTCAGGCACATTTCTCGGAGAAAGATCTCCGTTATTGAGAGAATGAAGTCTTTCTATAATTCTGTTTATATCACGGGAAATGCTCCTGCTGAACAATACCGAAAAAAGCGCAAAAGCTATGATCATCATAGCACAGATCGCAATGGTGATATATGGGCTTGTGCTAGATGAGGTAAGTCTTGCAGTGACCATGATGGCGATCACGGCACCGAATATATTTGCGACAGTAAGCTTACCGGTAATGGTATAATACCATTCTCTGTGCTTCTTTTTCATCGCAGCACTCCCTTTCTTTATAAATCCATATTATATTATAACATATTGCACAGTAAAATGCAACCTTTTTTTGAATTATTTATCTATGTAGATAGAGATTGTGTCGACAGTCAGAATACTGTGGATATACAGATAATTGCCTGTAGAAATGTATTTTAAAACGAGTACCGTTCAGCCCTGCGTTTATCCCAAATGTGAAAAATATACTTGACAAATCTGAATTTTTGATATACAATATAGTTACTTAACACTTACGATTATGGAGGCTATTATGCATAAGCTCAGACGTTCAGGCGAAGATTATCTTGAAGCGATACTTGTTATCCGTAACAGACAGGGAGAGGTCCGTTCTGTTGATATAGCAAGGGAGATGCAGGTCTCCAAACCGAGTGTGAGCCGCGCTGTCGGATTGCTTAAGGATGGCGGATTTATAAAGATAGACGAAGATGGTTATATAACCTTTACCGAAGCCGGAAGTATGATAGCTGAAAGTATTTATGAAAAGCACATTGTTCTTTCTGACTGGCTTATAAATCTGGGAGTTGACAAAGATACTGCAACTGATGATGCTTGCCGTATTGAACATGATATCAGCGTAGAATCCTTTGATAAGCTCAAAAGACATATTCAGAAGTGCAAGGAATGTGAAACCAAGGAATGCCTGACTGATATATGAAATAAAACCTGAAAAAGTTCATACCGGACTTTTTCAGGCTTTTTTTATCAGTAGTCAACAGGAGTAGTCTCCTTGAGTATGCGTCCGTCACGGAGAAGTCTGCGCAGTGTCTCTGCGTCCTCATTCTCGATTGCATTTCGGTATTCGGCAAGACGGCCGATGATATAGTCTATTTCAAAGCATAACGGTTCTTTGTTCATAAGGAACAGCGGTGTCCACATATCTTCATTAAGCTTTGCAACACGGGTAAGATCAAGGAAGGAGCCGGCAGAGAATCCAAGCTGTTCCTGATGAGTAGGGCTCTTGATATATGCGTTTGAAACAACGTGGGCAAGCTGGCTGGTAAATGCTATGATCCTGTCGTGATCCTGCGGAGAGGCTTTTACGACTTTCTTGAAATGAATGGAATATGCCAGGTCTTCTATTATACGCATTTCTTCCTGAGGCGTTTTTTCTGTGGGAGTCATAATAAAGCTGGCACGGTCAAAGAGATTATCGAGAGAATACTCAAAACCGGAATACTCACGTCCTGCCATAGGATGTACTCCTATAAAGGTCACACCTCTTTCTGCAAGTATGTCTGTTACTTCATCGACAATGACCTTTTTTACACCGCCGGTGTCTATGACGATGCTTCCTTCCTTGAAAACATCGGCATTTTCCTTGATAAAGCTGATGATAGTCGGAGGGAAAAGAGATACAATGGTTATGTCTGCTTCTGAAACGTCCTTTGCCTCATAGTCTATGGCGTTTTGCGAAAGAGCCATTTTAACTGTTTTTCTGTCAATGTCGATTCCACCGACAAGATGATTGGTATGCTTTTTTATTGCCTTGCAGAGCGAACCGCCTATAAGACCAAGGCCTACTGCAACGATCTTCATAATTATCCATCCTTTTAATCAGGTTGATTCTGTCTGAACATTATCCTGTATTGAATTAACTGATATGAGCGTATAGCTGTTTCCGTGTCTGGAAACCACATACTGAACATATTTTTCCGGCTCGGGAAGCTTGTCGGATGTGCTTGTGAGCCAGTCGGGAGCAGGGGATATATATCCTACTCTGAGAGTGTATATCTCTCCGTTCCTTGAAATACTGTCTATATACGGAGAATAGGTGAAATAATCAGGCTGTTCGGGAATACGATAGGAATTTAAGCTGTCATCATAATAGAAAGAAAAGCCTGAATTTGCTATTGTATGGTGCGTCAGATCAAGATTGCCGCCGAATATTTTAGCTGCATGCTGTTCAATATCTATCTCGGGGACGATAATATAATCAAATTCATGAGTATAGTGCTCTTTATCGGAATACATTATTATATCCCAGACAGCAGCAGAAATAATGGTGTCATTTCTGAAGCGCTGTGATTGCTCGAAGGTCGGAGGATCACATATGACAACAGGGTATATGAATCTGGCAAAATCTTCTTTCTGAGCTGTGTTGTTGAGAATGCTGACCACTGCTTTATATCCCGTTATAGCTGTTGATATCACGCCTATGACAGACATTATAACAACAAAAAGTCCTACAGCAAAGTGAAGATCACGGGAATGATCTTTATTCGGAATACTGTTATCAGCTGTGTTGAGCTGCTCTATATCGGAAACATCTTCATCAAAGGCTTCATCGAGCAGTTCCTTTATTTCACTGTTTTTGGCTTTTTTCTCTCCGCTCATCTGATCTGACCGTTTCCGTCTATGAGGTATTTGCAGGATGTGAGTTCATAAAGTCCCATGGGACCTCTTGCGTGAAGCTTCTGTGTGGATATGCCGATCTCAGCGCCGAATCCGAA
>CACZPE010000003.1 GCA_902782875.1 uncultured Ruminococcus sp.
AGAGAGGGAGGGGACACTTGAAACCAATTCAGAGCCGGGCTTTCCCCTCCCTCTCTTAAGGGTTTCCCTCTGCACTCTCTTCCTTTAACTTTCCCACCCTTTTCCGGCTGGGCACGTTCAAGTTAAATATACATAATTTCTTGAAAGTAGCGTTTTGAAAAGAAATAACCGCACAGAAAACAACGTAGAATAATCGTTTTCTGTGCGGATGGTTTTTGAAAGATTATGTTTCTTTCGGAGCAGTTTATTTACAGCCCCTTGTAAATCCGCTATTCGTCATCAGAGAACATACGGTATTTCTTCTCTGAATGTGAGTAGGTGCTCATTACCAGACCTATACCTATATACAGAGACAGCACCGATGTACCGCCCTGGCTGAGGAAGGGGAGAGGCACGCCGATAACGGGCAGCATGCCGAGCACCATGCCGAGATTGAGGACGATATGCGTGCATATCATGGCATATACGCCCATGCATATGAATTTACCCAGGGGATCCTTTGCGATGCGGGAATCCGCCAGTATCTTTATGCATATGAACAGGAGAGCCGCAACTACTGCGATGCATCCCACAAAGCCGAAGCACTGGCCGACATAGGTGAATATGAAGTCGTTTGCCACCTCGGGGACCTTTACGTATTCCGCGGCGGACATACCCTTGCCGAAGGTCTGACCCGAGCCGAGGGCGAGCTTGCTCATATGCTGGTGATAGCCTATGCCGAGCGGGTCGAGCTCCTCGTCGAAAAGTACGCGGAACCTCATTTTCTGGAAATCCTTCATCACATGGTTCCATACAAAGTATATGCCTACCGGCAGCGCCGCCACGCAGGGGAGTATGTACAGCCAGGATATGCCCGCAGAGAACATCATGATCACAAATATCATGATGAATACACAGGCTGTGCCGTCGTCGCCCTGCAGCATGACGATAAGTATCGGCAGCGCTGCGTGAGCGGCGAGCAGCAGCACATTGAGGATATTGTTTATACGGTCCTGCACCTTTGACAGATGCAGGGCGAATGTGGTTATGAATGTTATTTTCAGAAGCTCAGACGGCTGCAGGGTGATAAATCCCAGGTCTATCCATGCCCTGTCCTCCGCGACCTCGATGCCGAGACTTGTGAATACAAGCAGCGACAGTATTATCGCAAGGGGGGCGTACAGCACCCACAGCTGCACTATCTTGTGATAGTCAAAGGCACACAGCAGGAGCGTCAGCACCCACGAAGCGGCTATGGCGATCGCCTGTGTCTTGTACAGCGATGATGTGACGGCTATGGTCGATACCCCGTTGTTTACGATCGACCACAGCAGCATAACGCTGAATACCGACAGCGCCGCAGAAAACAGGAACAGCAGCTTGTCAAGCTTTTTGAAATACTGGTAAAGTGCTTCTAATATTTTCATATAAAGCAGATCAGGAGAAGGAGCATATGTTCAGTTTCATACTCCATACTCCACACTCCAAACTATATTTTCAGTCCCGTCATATTCAGGCAGCCCTTGTCAAACATCTCCTGCAGGGCGCAGAGTATACCCATACGTCCTGTGGGATAGGTAAGGCCGCCCTGTACATATGCTGCGAAGGGCTCGCGCAGGGGAGCATCGGCGGAAAGCTCTATGGAAGCGCCGTTGTTGAATGCGCCTGCCGCCATTATGACCTGACTGTCATAGCCGGGCATATCCCAGGGCTCGGGGGATACGAAGCTGTCGATGGGAGAGCCCTTCTGCACGCCCTTGCAGAAGGCGATGAGGTTCTCGCTGTTCTTCATCAGTACAGAGGTGATTATATCGCCCCTCTGAACGTCGGGAGCAGGGAATGTCTCAAAGCCGAACAGGTTCATGATATTTGTAGTGAATACAGCCGTCTTCATTGCGTTTGCCACGATCTCGGGCGCCATGAAAAGCCCCTGATAGAGCGCCTTATTCTGGTCGAGGGTAGCGCCTGCCTCTCTGCCGACTCCGGGGCAGGTGAGACGATAGGAGCATTTCTCCACAAGATCCCTGCGTCCAGCGATATATCCGCCTGTGGGGGCGATGCCGCCGCCGGGGTTCTTGATAAGTGAGCCTATGATAAGGTCGGCACCGGCCGCAAGGGGCTCGGATCTTTCCACGAATTCGCCGTAGCAGTTATCGACTATGACAATGACATCGGGGTTTGCGCCCTTTGCTGCCTTGACTATCTCCGCAATGCCCGATACAGTCAGCGACGGGCGAAGGGAGTAGCCCCTTGAGCGCTGGATATATGCTACCTTTGCGTTTTTGACCTTTTTGAATATCTCAGCAACATCAGGCTTGCCGTCGGGGAGAAGGTCCACCTGATCGTACTCTATGCCGAATTCCGCGAGAGAGCCGCCGCCATGTCCGCGAAGACCTATGACCTCTTCAAGGGTATCATAGGGTCTGCCCGTAAGGGATACCATCTTGTCGCCCGTGCGCAGTACCCCGAAGAGTGCTGCTGTCAGGGCGTGAGTGCCCGACGCGATGCTGTGGCGCACAAGTGCATCCTCTGCGCCGACTGCCTCTGCAAATACCGCATCGAGAGTATCTCTGCCTATATCTCCGTAGCCGTATCCGGTGCTGCCCTTAAGGCACGCATCGGATACCTTGTTGTTTATGAAAGCTTTGAGCACCTTTTCGCCGTTGAAGCGCGCGATTCGGTCTATCTCCCTGAATGCGCTCTCGGATGCCTCCTCCGCTCTTGCAGCGGCTTTCAGTATGCGTTCTTCTATTACGAAGCCCTTTTCCTCTGCGGGCTTCGGATCAAATATCTCTGCCATAATATCTCCTTCTTCATACTTTTTTCTCATGGACATATTCACTCAATTTACATTGTATCGCAAGATGCCGTAAAAATCAACTACAATACGGTAACAATTTGAAAAGATCATACCTTGTTGCTGTCTGTGAAAGTGGGGATTGACAGGGAATTTTCTCCGAATTCTGCATTTTTATTGAATAAACTATTGCAAAATTTGTTATTTTGTGGTATTATTATATAAGATAAAGCAGAACGGGCTTTGTCTGCCTGTAAAAAGGAAGTGATATGATGTTTACTATATTCAGGATGGGCTGCGGCTGCAGACATGACAGGGACTTTGTGTTTGAACGTCCCAACGGCGTTGAGGGATATCTTATGCTGTTTGTGCGCACAAAGGCGCAGTTTGTGATAAAGGGCGAGCGTATCATAACCGAGCCCGATACTTTCATTATATTCGATCAGGACACACCGTTCTATTACGGTGCGTACGAGGGTGAATACATCAACGACTGGATACGCTTTGACTGCAATGAGCCCCTGACGGGCATCACGGGTACAGAGCATTTCAACGAGCCGATACAGATAGACGGCAGGATAGATGTGGCGCAGTATTTCAGGCTCATAAGCGACTGCTATTTCCGCAGCGACAACAAGCAGACCGAGGGACTGCTGATAAAGGCTCTGATAAACGAGGTCTTTGCCGCCGAGAAGGAAGTGGACGGCTCCGTGGCTCACTACAGGGAGCTGCTCGATCTCAGGGGAAGGATATATGCCGCACCCGAGGAGGAATGGTCCATAAGCCGTATGGCTAAGCTGATAAATGTCAGCGAGCCGTATCTGTACCGCCTGTACAAGCGTGCTTTCGGCGTGACCTGCGCCGCAGATGTGATAAACAGCCGTATCGACCAGGCAAGGCATTATCTTTCGTTCACCGATCTCGGTGTGGAGGAGATAGCGTTTATATGCGGCTACAAGAACCCCGTGCATTTCTCAAGACAGTTCAAGCAGATCACGGGTAACTCCCCGACCGAATGGCGCAGGGAGAATATGGCTGTCTGAAAATTGTACTTTTTGCATATTCCTTCGGTTAAACTTATAAAGGATATGAGCCGTGCCTGTCAGAAGACGCGGCACGGAGCGGAGGATATGTATGAAAAAAATGGTAATGAGATTTTTTGAAAAATGCGCAGAGATGATACTGGTGATCAACGGCTTTATGTATATACTGAGCACGCTGACGGATTCAGAGTACAGATTCGATGTCATCATGTGCATAGTGATCCCTGTGATATGCGCCGTCTTCGGCTTTGAGGCGGAAAGGGCAAGGAGAAAAGCTTATACCGTAAAATAATGATATGAAATACAAACGCTCCGTTCTCCCAGAGAACGGAGTTTTTTGAGAAATATAGGATATGTTAAGAATAAAATAGCATATCCTATTTTATTTATCCTAATGTTGTGAGATAATAGGTTAAGTTTTTATATAGACCTTAAATGATGGATAGGACAGACTTTTATTTTACAGTATACGACAGTGGTATTTAACGTTGGCTATAATATCGCTTCACGATATTCCCGTTTGAGATACAGGAGGAAGTACAGGATGTTTCAGCTCAGATGGCTGTGGGCAAATATGAAGGGCAGCCGCAGAAACTATATAATAGCATTGTGCCTGTCGATTGTGTGCAATGCGCTGCACATCGCCTCGCCGTATTTTCAGTCGCGGATAATAGATACATTCATATCATCGCCCGATGCCGCAGACAATCTTGCACAGCACAGGGACCTGTTCTATATGCTCATAGGCGGCATGCTCGGCTTTACTCTGCTGCGCACGGTCTGTCAGTACTCCTGCAATATGTACTATGAAGTCGCATCGCAGAGCATGATATACAAGATAAGGACACATCTTTTCCGCAAGATAGAAAATCAGGATATGGCATTCTATGACCGCTACCGCACGGGCGACCTGATGACAAGGCTCACAGGCGACCTTGATATGGTAAGGCATATGGTGTCATGGGTAATAAAGGGCTGCGTTGAATCGATAGCGCTCTTTACCGCATCGATGGTATATTTCTTTACTATAGACTGGCGCACGGCGCTGTGCATACTCGCAGTCACGCCGTGTATATTCATCGTCACAAGGCGGCTGTCAAAGAAGGCAGGTCCCGCATACCGCAAGGTGCGTGAGACCTCGTCCGCACTCAATACCGCCGCTCAGGAGAATATATCGGGCAACCGCATAGTCAAGGCATTTGCCCGTGAGGAATTCGAGAAGCAGAAATTCCGCTCCCGTGACGAGGAGTACCGTAAGGCAAATATCAGCGCCGCTTTTGTATGGCTGCACTATCAGCCTATGATAGAGCTTGCCGCAGGCGGACTGAGCGTGATACTGCTGCTTTGCGGCGGATACTTCATGATAAACGACCATCTCACCATGGGGCAGTATGTGGCGGTATCCGGACTTCTGTGGGCAGTCAGCATGCCCATGAGGAATATGGGCAACTATGTAAATGACTTTCACCGCTTTATGGCTTCGGCGGGCAAGATAATAGAGATATACTATCAGGCACCAAGGATAGTAGACCGTGTCGATGCCAATGACAGGGACAAATTCAGGGGCGAGGTAGAATTCAGGAACGTCACCTATTCTATAGGCGGCAAGAAGATACTCGATGATATAAGCTTTCATATCGCCCCGGGCGAGCATGTTGTCATAATGGGTGCCACAGGCTCTGGCAAGACCTCGCTTATTAATCTGATACCGAGATTTTCCGACTGCGATTCGGGTGAAGTGCTCGTTGACGGCATGAACGTGCGCATGCACAAGCTCAGAAAGCTCAGGAAGAACGTAAGCATCGCCACTCAGGATGTGCTGCTCTATTCGGATACCATAGACAGCAATATCGCCTTCGGCGACAGCGAGATGGAGGAGGCATATGTACACCGCTGTGCGGAGCTTTCCGCGGCAAGCGAGTTCATAGACAAGCTGCCCCAGAAATACGATACTATAGTGGGCGAGAGGGGAGTCGGCCTTTCGGGCGGACAGAAGCAGAGGATATCCCTTGCCCGCGCGATAGCGGTGCGCCCGTCGGTGCTGATACTCGATGAGACCACCTCCGCAGTGGATATGGAGACGGAGAACTATATCAAGGACTCTCTTGACAACAAGCTCGATTTCGACTGCACCAAGATAGTCATCGCCCAGAGGATATCCACCGCAAGGAACGCCGACAAGATCATCATACTCGAAAACGGAAAGATCGCCGATATGGGCACCCATGAGGAGCTTATCTCACATGAGGGGTACTACAGGCAGATATACGACCTCCAGAGCGGAGTATCCGCCGAGATGAAGAAGGAGGCGGTGAACTGATGCGCAACAAATACGATGTTGACGAACAGCTTGAGACCCCTTTCAATTTCGGCCATCTGAAAAGATCCTTCGTGTATGTCAGGAAGTACCGCAGGAATATGGCGGGCTCGCTTTTTCTCAGTATATGCGCTGCCATAATCGGTCTGATAGGGCCTATCATAACAAGGCGCGCCCTTGACGTAACTATACCGCAGAAGGACGTACACGAGCTCATACTCCTTGCGATAGCTCTCTTTGCGTGCAGCGCAGGAGCGATGATATGCGGAAATCTGAGCGGCAGGATAATGACAAAGGTAGGACAGAACATAATCTTTGACATAAGGGAGGACCTCTTCGCCCATCTGCAGGAGCTGCCCTTCTCGTACTACGATGACAGGCCCCACGGAAAGATACTGATAAGGGTAATAAACTATGTGGACAGCGTGTCGAATATGCTGTCAAACGGTATCATCCAGTTTATCATGGAGATACTGAACATGGTGTTCATACTCGTGTTCATGCTTATAGTTGATGTAAAACTGGCACTTGTGGCTATGTCGGGACTGCCGCTGTTTATTATCGTAATGTTTGCGATAAAGAACAAGCAGCGCAGGGCATGGCAGTCGGTATCGAACAAGTCGAGCAATATGAACGCCTATCTTCAGGAAAACATCGTGGGCGCAAGGATAACACAGGTATTTACCCGCGAGGAGGAGAATGCGGGGATATATGACCGCCTCAACACGAAATACCGCAAGGCATGGATGGAAGCGGTTAAGTATTCCAACCTTGTATGGCCCGCAACAGACAATATTTCAACTCTGGTAAGGGCGACGCTTTTCATAGCGGGGCTGGTGCTGCTCCCCGCAGGCACCGTATCGCTCGGTACCCTGGCAGCTATGACAGGATATGCTGCGCGCTTCTGGCAGCCTATCATGAACCTGTCTAACATAATGAACAACTTCATAAACAATATATCCTATCTAGAGAGGATATTCGAGACGCTTGACGAGCCTGTGACGATACACGACAGGGAGGGCGCGGAGCCGCTCGGGGAAATAAAGGGTGCGGTATCCTTCAATGATGTGACCTTCGGATATGAGGACGGTATAAACGTACTGGAGCATGTGTCCTTTGATGTGCGCCCGGGCGAGAGCATCGCACTGGTAGGGCCCACGGGAGCGGGAAAATCGACGATAGTATCGCTGATATCACGCTTCTATGACATACAGCAGGGTTCCATCACCGTTGACGGAGTGGATATATCCGGTGTCACGCTTGCGTCGCTGCGCTCGCAGATGGGTATAATGCTGCAGGACAGCTTTATATTCAGCGGCACTATCATGGATAATATCCGCTACGGCCGCCTTGATGCCACAGATGATGAGGTTATGGAGGCTGCGCGGACGGTATGTGCCGATCAGTTCATATCCGTTATGGAGGACGGCTATGAGACTCAGGTAAATGAGAGAGGCTCAAAGCTGTCAGGCGGCGAAAAGCAGCTCATAAGCTTTGCAAGGACGCTGCTTTCGGATCCTAAGATACTCGTGCTCGACGAGGCTACATCGTCTATAGACGCAAAGACAGAGGCGCTGCTTCAGAAGGGCATAAACGAGCTTCTACGCGGCAGGACGAGCTTTATCATCGCACACCGCCTTTCGACCATAAGAAACTGCGACAGGATAATGTATATAGACGAAAAGGGCATAGTCGAGAGCGGCAGCCATGACGAGCTTATGGAAAAGCGCGGAGCATACTACGAGCTCTATACATCGCAGGCGGTGTAGCAGAGAAAAGTGAAGAGTGAATAACGAATAGTGTATAAAAAGTCAGGGTGTCAGGCACCCTGAGATAAGGAGGAACGTTTATGAATGATTTCAATTTCTACAGCCCTACGGAATTTGTGTTCGGCAAGGGCAGAGAGAATGAGTGCGGCGAATATGTGATAAAATACGGCGGCTCGAATGTACTGCTGCATTACGGCGGAGGCTCGGCGGTAAAGTCGGGACTCATAGACAGGGTAAAGGCATCTCTTGAAAAGAGCGGAGTACAGTATACAGAGCTCGGCGGAGTAAAGCCCAATCCCCGCGATACACTTGTATATCAGGGTATAGATATATGCCGCAGGGACAATATCGATTTCATTCTTGCAGTCGGCGGCGGTTCGGTAATAGACTCCGCAAAGGCTATAGCAATAGGCGTTCCCTACGACGGCGATTTCTGGGATTTCTACAGCGGAAAACACGCTGACAAGGCTCTGCCCGTGGGTACTGTACTTACGATAGCGGCTGCAGGCAGTGAGGGCTCGGGCGACTCGGTAATAACAAAAGAGGACGGCATGCTCAAAAGGGGCACGGGTTCTGATGTGCTCCGTCCGAAATTCTCGGTGCTCGATCCCGCACTCACACAGACTCTGCCTGCGTATCAGACTGCCTGCGGCGCGACGGATATTATGGCTCATGTGTTTGAGAGATACTTCACCAACACTAAGGAAGTCGAGATCACAGACCGTCTCTGCGAGGCAGTACTTATGACTATGGTAAAGGAGACTCCCCGTGTGATAGCCGATCCCGACAACTACGAAGCAAGGGCGAATATCATGTGGGCAGGTATGGTCGCACATAATAATATCGTCGGTGTCGGCAGGGAGCAGGACTGGAACAGTCACGGAATAGAGCATGAGCTGTCGGGCCTGTATGACTGTGCTCATGGCGCGGGCCTTGCGGTGGTTATGCCCGCATGGATGGAATTTGTATACAATCACGATGTGATGCGCTTCTGCCAGATGGCAACAAGAGTGTTCGGCGTGAAGATGAACTTTGCCGACCCTGAGACAACAGCTCTTGCAGGCATAAGGGCGTTCAGGACGTTCCTGCACAGCATCGGTATGCCGATAAACTTTGAGGAGCTGGGGGCAAGGGAAGAGGATATCCCGGTGCTCGTAGAGAAGCTCGGCCTCGGAGACGGCAGAACAGGCGGATTTGTGCATCTGTCTTCTGATGATGTGGCCGAGATATACCGCATAGCAGTGAGGGCAAAGCTGTGATGTTCCCGGAGTTCATGTTCCGCGGGGAGAACCGCATACCTGCGTCACAGCAGAATACCCCGGATATAGAAGGGTATTACTATACCGCCGCAGACGGCTCACAGATGGCCTTCTGGATATACAAGGCGGACAGGGTGTCAAAGGAACACACTCATGACTATGATGAATGGATGATAGTGGTCGAGGGCGAATATCTCGTCACCATAGACGGGAAGGAGTATCTTCTTCACGCGGGCGATGAGCTTTATATCCCTGCGGGGAGCCTGCAGGGCGGCAGAGTGAAGGCGGGTACGCGCTCGATACACGCATTCGGCGGACAGCGGGTAAAGGAGGACAACTGATGAAAATACTGTTCATAGGCGGTACGGGTACTATCAGCATGGCGATAACAAAGCGCCTTGCAGCTCAGGGACACGAGCTGTATCTGCTCAACCGCGGCAACAGGAACGACGACATACCCGACAATGTGAAGATAATAAAGTGTGATATAAACGATGAGGCAGCGGCGGCAAAAGCGCTTGAGGGAATGGAATTTGACTGCGTCGGTGAATTTATCGGATTTGTACTGCCGCAGGTGGAGAGAGATTTCCGTCTCTTTAACGGCAGGACCAGGCAGTATATTTACATAAGCTCCGCTTCTGCATATCAGAAGCCGCCCGCGGGCTATGTAATAACGGAGGAGACTCCGCTGGAGAATCCCTACTGGGAGTATTCTCGCAACAAGAAGGCCTGCGAGGAGTATCTCATGGAGAGATACCGTAAGGACGGCTTCCCTGTTACGATAGTCCGTCCGTCACATACCTATGACGAAAGGAGCGTACCTCTCGGGGTGCACGGCTCTGAGGGCAGCTGGGCAGTTGTAAAGCGCATAAAGGAAGGCAAGCCTGTGATCATACACGGTGACGGCTCTTCTCTGTGGGCTGTCACTCACAACAGTGACTTTGCCGTTGCATACACAGGGCTTATCGGCAATGAAAAGGCAATTGGCGAGGCCTTCCATATCACGGGCGGCAGCGTCACATGGAACGAGATATACAAGGCTATCGCAGATGCGCTGGGTACCGAGCTCAGACCCTGCTATGTGTCATCTCAGATGCTCGAGGAGCTTTCCCGCGGGAAATACGACTTTACAGGAAGTCTCATCGGCGACAAGGCGAATTCCGTCGTGTTCGACAACTCCAAGGTAAAGGCGCTTGTTCCGGAGTTTGAGCCGAAGATCACCCCTGCCGAGGGGATAAGGATGACTGTTGGGTATATACTCGCACATCCCGAATATCAGAAGGACGACGAGGATTTTGACCGTTTCTGCGATAAAGTGACAGAGACAATTGACAGAATAAAGGAGAATTTTGAATGGTAGAGATCAAAGGCCGCTGGGCGTTCATAACAGGTGCGGCAAGAGGTATAGGGTATCTCTCTGCACTGTTTCTGGCGAAAAGGGGCTGCAATCTGATACTTCAGGGGCGCACCGCGGAGCACTGCGGCAAGGTGCTGGCCGAGGTAAAGGCTCTGGGAGTTGAAGCTTATGCTGTGGGAGCGGAGTTTTCCGATCTTTCCCAGGTGGAAAGAATGCTTTCGGAGATAGATGCGCTGGGTGTAAGAGTGGATATAGTTCTAAACAATGCGGGCATACAGGTCGCTTACCGCACGCAGTACCTGGATACTCCGCCTGAGGATTACGAGCAGAGCTTCAGGATAAATACCATTGCACCGATGATGATAGTGTACCATTTTCTTCCGAAAATGGCGGAAATCGGCTTCGGCAGGATAGTCAACACCACCAGCGGCATACGCCTCGAGCCCGAGCAGGCTGGCTACAGCGCCAGCAAGGCGGCGCTTGACAAGGTGACTATGGATCTTGCATCGAAATATGAGGGAACGGATATATGCATAAATATCACCGATCCCGGATGGTGCAGGACCGACCTTGGCGGCAAAAATGCCCCGAATTCTCCCGAGAGCGCTCTTCCCGGAGTTGTTGTGGGTGCGTTCATAGATGACAGAAGATCGGGCAGGAATTTTGCCGCGGGAGAATTCCACGGGATGACGCTCGAGGAAGCAGTCGCAAAGGCAGAGAACGGCTTTGCAAGGTATACCGGCTCTGTGGGCTACTGATATGTATGACGACAATAAGCCGTCTTAGCATATTTTGACATCATCGAAGGACATCACGGACAGACATCAGGTATGACATGATCTTTGACATCAGGAAGAGACTGAGTTTATGACATCTCTGACGGACAGTAATACCGACATCAGGCTTTGACAGAAAATACGACATCACGAAATGACATAATTCACATGAAGCCCCTGCCATTTTTGGCAGGGGCTTCATGTGTCCGGGTATCCGGGAATTATCAGGTTATCGTCATATGATACAAATTCTCGCCAAGATCAGATGTGGATTTGTTTAATATGACGTTCGTATGGGAACGGCCCCAAAATACGGCAGAATACTGCGCTGTAACGGGGGTGAATATTTTATGCTGATGAGTGTATTGTGAAGTATTAGCCCTTAAAAGTGATAAAAAATCCTGTCATAATTTTGTACAATGTGCAGAATATATGGCGGGATGGTTTTTTTTGTTGATTTTTTCGGTGATTTGTGATATTATAGTCTTAACCGATTATTTTTGAAGGGAAGTCACCGAAGAATGGGAAAGAACATAATCCTTTACGGCCCTCCGGGCACGGGCAAGACGTATAACAGCGTCAACTATGCTCTGTCCATAATATATAATATCCCCGTCGAGACGGTCATGGCAAAGGACTACGATGCCATGCTCGACAGATATAACGAGCTGAAGAACAGCTTCGGCCAGATCGAATTCACCACATTCCACCAGTCTATGGGATATGAGGAATTCATCGAGGGTATCAAGCCTGTATTCCTTGAGACGATGAACGAGCGCGGTGAGCGTACCCGTAAGAAGGAAATGGTATACGTTGTCGATCAGGGTATATTCAGAGAATTCTGCCACAAGGCTACGGAGCATCCCGACGAGCCCTTTGTATTCATCATAGATGAGATAAACAGAGGTAACATCTCAAAGATATTCGGTGAGCTCATAACCGTTATCGAGCCCTCCAAGCGACTCGGCGAGCGCGAAGAGGTTAAGGTAAGACTTGCGTACTCACAGGAGCTTTTCGGCGTTCCTCAGAACGTATATATCGTCGGCACGATGAATACTGCCGACCGTTCCATAGCACTTCTTGATACTGCTATACGACGCAGATTCGACTTTATCGAGATGCTGCCCCGCCCCGAGCTTTTCGGCGACTGCTTTGTTGAGGGCGTCAGCATAGAGAGGCTTCTCTCGACCATCAACAAGAGAATAGAGATACTCCTTGACAGAGAGCATACCATAGGTCATGCGTACTTCATGTCGCTCAAGACCGATCCCTCGATACTCCGTCTCGGCTCTATATTCAAGAATTCCATCATTCCTCTTCTGCAGGAATATTTCTACGGCGACTATCAGAAGATGCGCTGGGTCCTCGGCGACTACAACAAGGAACCTGATGAGCAGTTCGTAAAGGCACTGGCTATCGACTACAAGAAGACATTCGGCGAAAAGGTCGAGCTCTTCCTTGATGTTGACGATACGTATGAAATAAACGATGATGCCTTCTGGAATCCCGAGGCTTACAGAAAACTTATATAGTGAATATGAGAGGCTGTTGCTGACGAAAGGGCAGCCTCTTGATTTTTAAAGGGACGTTCATATGAAAAAAGACCGATACAGGATAACCGAAACGCAGTTTTTTACAGTAGAGGGCTCATCAAGGCGTGAAGGCGGTCTTCCGCTGCCCGAGCCACTGTTTGATACGCTTGCTGAGTTTTCCCTTGAAAAAAGAATGCCCGACCCGAGAGGACTGGACAGCTATATACTCGATCTTGAGGGCGAGGGCAAGGAGAGAATACTCCGCGCAGGCGGATATGTCGGTACCATAGTATTAAAGGACGGTACACAGTTTGAGATACTCCCGATGCTTCAGGCGAAGCGCAAGGACGGCACCGTTATATCCAACAAAAGAGTGTTCCTTGATATGGTAAGCTCGCTCAAGAGCGTTCCCCTGAACAAGAACACGCTCAATACCAAAGCTGCAGAGAACCTGAATATATTTGAAACATTCATACTTGCGTTCATAAACGAAGTGCACGGCATAGTAAAGAACGGCATCAAAATGGCGTATACTCCCTTTGAGAACAACGAGAACTTCCTCAAGGGCAAGGTTATATATGCAAAGCACGCCACGAAGAATTTTGCCCATAAGGACAAGTTCTTTGTAATGTATGATGTCTTCACCGTAAACCGTGCGGAGAACAGACTTATAAAGTCAACGCTCAAATACCTGCACGATGTCACCAGCTCCGCACGAAGCCGCAACAGGATCGACTCCCTGATAGCAAACTTCGACGGCGTTGAGTACTCGATGAATTATACCCAGGATTTTGCTGCATCCATACTCGACAGAAGTATGGCAGGCTATTTCAACGCCCTGCGCTGGGCGGAGATATTCCTGCTGGGCAGATACATCAGCGTCACAAAGGGCCGCGATGTTGCCTATGGAGTACTGTTCCCGTCAAGACAGCTTTTTGACGGATATACAGTTGCAAATCTCCAGAAGATGCTGGACAATCAGCGATTCAAGGCTGAGATACAGAAAAAGAACTATCCCATGATGAACCATCCCATGCCGCGTGACAGTGCGCAGGCGCTTGCGGTCATGACATACAGGGAAACGGGCATGAGGGTCGTATTTGATGCGAAGTGGCAGGGCCTTTCGGGCGATGATGAGAACTTCGGCATAAGAGACCAGGATATCATGGATATCTACGATCTGCTGAATATATACCACTGCGACAGCGTATGCTATATATATCCCCTTACAAGAGAGATGCGCGAGGAATCAAGAGAGATCGCGTTCCGCAATGAGGACGGTATAATCGGACGTGTATGCTTTGTGGATATAGGCGATATGCAGGGAAGCCTTTCGAGTGTACTTGAGCATATCTTCGGCGAAAAGATCATTTCATCGGACAGGAAGGCCGAGATAAAGACGGATATCAAGGTGCAGAAATAAATACAGGGGCACATCCTGTACTATATAAAACTATACTATATAAAAAAGAGAACAGCCTGACGATAGCTGTTCTCTCTTTTTTATATACAACTGAATATCAGTATGCATATTCCATCTTGTAGCCTATCCCCGATACAGCCTTGATATAGCTGGGGTTGTGGGGGTCGGGCTCTATCTTTGCCCTGATGCGGCGTATGTGTTCAACGATAGTCTTGCGCACTTTGTAGGGCTGTTCATGCCATACGCTGCGGTATATATCGTCTATACTGCAGGCATCGCCGAGATTTGCAAGAAGATATTCGAGTATGCCGTATTCTATCGCGGTCATGCGGATATGGCTGCCCTCGGAATATACCTTTCTTGTGCGCCTGTCGATGCTTATGACGCCGTTGCTGAGCCTCTGCGGTGCGGCGGGGGTATAAAGCCTTCTGCGAAGAAGCGCAGTCACCCTTGCCCTGAATTCAAAATCAGAGCCCCATTCCATGCACATATCGGCACCCTTTGAGAGAGCCATTACGGCGTACATTTCGCTGGTGGTGTCGGGTATCATCATAACGGGTATATCCGAGAAGCTGCGCACTCTTTCGAGCATGCCGAAGGCGGGGCGGTCTATACCGCCGTCTCTTATTATAAGAAGATGCGCATTGTCGGTGCTGTACACAGGGAGATCGGTATCAGCAACGTTCATTTCCTCTCTGATAAGGAGGTTCTGTATCTGTCTGTCTTTTTTCTGTCTGTTGTCATATACCAGTATATTAGGTCTGTCGGCGGAATCGGTCAGACCGGCTGATGATAAGTAGATATTCGGCATGATGCCACCTCCGTTAATATCTGTTTTGTTGTCTTTCCCTGACAGGAATATCGCCCGATCGGGGAAGGTTGTTTCTTCGTTCTGTAATATATACAACTCAGGGGAAAGAAAAGTTTCACTTTCGGGCTGAATTTACAAAAAGTTCATAACAAAATTTTTGGGGGATGAAAAATGTTGTTTGTTTTGGTGCAGTAGGCGGGGTATAAGGGATAGCATCTGAGCAGGAGGATACAACCCGGTTCTATTTGTAATTATGATTTGTAATGATCTGTGGAAAACACAGGGATAGTCTCACTTAATTTCTGTGCATTAAGAAACGTCAGTAAGTGCTCGGATTAGTATTTATCCTGCGTTTTGCGCCAGCAAAACGAGGCATTTCTTGACACTCCGCCCAAAACTGGTGAAAAAGTGTTGAAAAAAGGGTACATAAGTACCAAAAGTAAAAAAAAGGGAAAAAAGTGCTTGACAATGCAGGGGTGATATGATATACTAAATAAGTCGCCTGACGAGAGGGGCTAAAAAGTGCTAAGAAACGGCACTGTAAAGCGGCCTGACGGGTGACAGAC
>CACZPE010000004.1 GCA_902782875.1 uncultured Ruminococcus sp.
CCGGGACGTGTGCTTGCAAGCGCAAATGCCGAGGTAAGGGCTGATGAAAAGCTTATAGAGATACATGAGATAGTGGATGATGTAGAGCGCGAGATAGAGCGGCAGCTGGGGGTGCATATCACTATCCACATAGATCCCGTAGATACTGATGATGTGCGCATAACCGAGTACAGACACAGATTCTGCGACCGTGTGCACTGCATCTGCAGGGATGCGGATATACATGATTTCCGTATACTCCATGAGGATACCGACCCTATGATATCCTTTGATATGCTGCTTCCCTTCGGATGTGATGACGGCGAGAAGATAGAAGCGGATCTTAAGAAATTCTGCTCGGAGGAATTCCCGGGATACAGGCTTGAGATATACACCGAACATGGCTTTGACGGCGCGTTTTGACGATAAAGATTAAGTTATGATTAAATTTTCGGAATTATGTTGATTTTTGTTTCGGGATTTGCTATAATAGAGATGTTGTGCAGAAATCTATGAGGAGTGTCATATATGAAACCAATACTTTCTGACAGTCTTCTTGCCGAACAGCTGAGATTTCTGATGCCGAGAGTGCTTATCGGCGATGCAGCAATATTTTTGCTGTGTCTGCCCCTTTACGGGCTCGATGCGGGTATTATTTTCGGGCTGCTGCTCGGAACGGCTGCAATGCTGGTAAATATGGCCCTGCTGAGCTATTCTGTCCGCCATGCGGTTGACAGAGGCTCTGAGAAGAGCGCAAAGAGATATATGTTTTCCTTCTATATCATACGCTTTGCAATAATGGGAGCAGCACTTGTGCTCGGCTTCAAAAATGACAATATCAATTCCGCATGTACCTTTATTCCTTTACTGTGGCCAAAGGTGTTCTACACCCTTTCAGGAGTGAAGGATCACCTGAAGTTCACATTCGGGGAAAGAAACAAGCGGAAATGATCCTATAAAGGAGGAGATTTATGGACGGCGGTTATGATGTCGGCCTTGATGTTGAAGTAGTCGGCCCCCGGAAAATGATAACTTTTTCGAGCGGCGGTTCAGAGATATTCTCCATCTCGGAAACAGTCGTGACAGGCTGGCTCATCATAATAGTGATCGCTCTGCTGCTGAAATTTCTGACTCATGATATGAAGGTCAAGCCTGAATCAAAGCGGCAGGTCGTAGCTGAATGGATAGTTGAGTTCTTCAATGGTCTCGTTGCTGACAATATGGGCGCAAAGATGCTGAAATTCGCTCCGTATATCGCGACGATATTCACATTTGCCCTCACCGGTTCGCTTATAAGCGTTCTCGGCTTCAGGAGCATGACGGCGGATTTCAACTGTACCGGTACATGGGCAATGATGACGCTCACGCTTATTACGTACTACAAGATAAAGAACAACGGTCTGGGCGGATATCTCAAGGGCTTTGCAGAGCCTGTGGTATTCATAGCGCCTATAAACGTGCTCAGTGAGGTCGCGACCCCTGTTGCTATGGCACTGCGTATGTTCGGTAATATATCGAGCGGTATGATAATCACATCTATACTCTATGCAGCTCTTACCCTTCTGAGTAACGTTGTGTACAATGCGGTACATGTACAGATAGCCGCGCTCAACTACTTCAAGGTCTTTCAGATCGGTGTGCCTGCGGCACTGTCGGTCTATTTTGACTATTTCTCATCCACTATACAGGCATATGTGTTTATAATGCTTACAATGGCTTATGTCGGCGACGCAGCCGGAAAAGAAGACTAATAAGAAAGGTGAATTTTTATGGATACCCCTAACACTATGATGGATTATGATTCAACTATGCTCATCGCAAAGGCGATAGTTCTCGCAGGTCAGGGCATCGGCGCAGGCCTCGCTCTTATCGCAGGTATCGGCCCCGGTATCGGTGAAGGTTTTGCGGTAGGCAAGGCTATCGAGACTATAGGCAGACAGCCTGAGGCTCGCTCCGCTGCTACTTCCACAATGTTCGTAGGATGCGCAGTTGCCGAGTCCACAGGTATTTACGGCCTTTTCGTAGGTATCGTTCTCCTGTTTGTTAATCCCTTCCTCAAGCACCTCGGCTGATCACTTAAAGACAGGTGATAAAGGCTATGGATATAAATTTTCAGTTTTTCAGCATAGAGCCTACTACGATCATCGGTGTCCTGCTCAATACATTCATACTCCTGCTCGTTGTGAAGAAGTTCCTGTTTGAACCAGTGAACAAGATACTCGACGAGCGCAAGGCACAGGTCTCAAAGACCTATGAAGAGGCTGATGAAGCTCTTGAGAAAGCTCACGCACTTGAAACGGAATATACCGAGAAGCTGAGTGCTGCCAAGGAAGAATCCGCCGAGATGCTCAGAAATGCTGCACAGAGAGCGCAGACACGCTCCGAAGAGATCATTTCTGCCGCAAAGAGCGAAGCAGAGGGCATCATGACCCGTGCAAATGCTGATATCGAGCGTGAGCGCACCCGTGCGATCAGCAGCGTAAAGGACGATATCTCCGATATCGCAGTCAGCATCGCTGAAAAGGTCATCGGCAGAGAGGTCAGCGCAGACGATCAGGACAGGCTCATAGATGAGTTTATCAGCGAGATATGATAAGGAGGGCTTATGCAGTCAGCTTCTAAGATGTATGCGGCAGCCCTGCTTGAGATAGGTACGGAGGACGGGACCTCCCGTCAGATATTTGATGATCTGAAGACAGTCGGCGGAGTCATAGACAGTTGCGGCGAGCTTGAGGATCTTCTGGTATCTCCTGCTTTTTCCGCTGAGGAAAAGACAGGCGTTATTGAAAGTCTCTTCTCCGGAAAGATAAGCCCGACTGTGTACAATACTCTCTGTGTACTCACCGAGAAGCGCAGGATGGCTATATTCTCACAGATCGTGAAGGACTATAAGGACGCATACTATGATAAATGCGGCATCGCCGAGGCTGATGTCACCACTGCCGCCCCGATGAAGGCGGAGACGAGGGACAGGCTGAAAGCGAAGCTCGAAAAGCTCTACAACAAAAAGATACTTATCAACGAACATACGGATCCGTCGGTCATCGGCGGCGTGAGGGTTGTATGCTGCGGAAATATGCTTGACGGCACCGTGCGCACGAGACTTCACGGAATGAAGGATAAGATAAAGGAAAATATCAGCATATAGGACGGTGAATCGAATGGATCTGCGTCCGGAGGAAATAACCGGTATAATCAAAAGCCAGATCAGGAATTATGACCGCAGGATAGAGCATAAGGATGTCGGCACTGTCATCACTATAGGTGACGGTATCGCCAGGATATACGGCCTTGACGGCTGTATGTCGGGTGAGCTTCTTGAGCTCGACGGCGGAGTATATGCTATGGCGATGAACCTTGAAGAGGATTTTGTCGCTGCAGTTATGCTCGGCTCTGATGTGAATGTCAAGGAGGGCGACACTGTTAAGCGCACAGGAAACGTAGTTTCCGTGCCTGTAGGTGATGAGCTCCTGGGCAGAGTCGTTAATTCCCTCGGTCAGCCCATAGACGGCAAGGGACCGATAAACACAACGGAAAGATCGCCCATAGAGCGCCCTGCATACGGTATCATCGCAAGAAAGTCCGTATCAAGACCGCTTCAGACGGGTATAAAGGCCATAGACTCAATGGTTCCCATAGGCAGGGGCCAGCGTGAGCTCATCATAGGCGACAGACAGACAGGCAAGACTGCCATTGCACTTGATACTATAATCAACCAGCATGACAAGAATGTTATATGTATCTATGTGGCGATCGGACAGAAAAGCTCCACAGTCGCAAATGTCGTTGAGACTCTTCGCAAGAACAATGCGATGCATTATACGATAGTGGTATCCGCCAGTGCATCGGAGCTTGCTCCGCTGCAGTACATAGCACCCTATACAGGTGTATCCATGGGCGAATACTTCCTCAGACAGGGCAAGGATGTGCTTTGTGTATATGACGATCTGTCAAAGCATGCGGTAGCTTACCGTACACTTTCCCTGCTGCTCAAGAGACCGCCCGGACGTGAGGCATACCCCGGTGATGTATTCTATCTGCACTCAAGACTGCTTGAAAGAGCAGCCTGCCTGAGCGAGGAATACGGCGGAGGTTCGATCACGGCACTTCCCGTCATTGAGACACAGGCGGGTGACGTATCGGCATATATCCCCACCAATGTTATATCCATCACCGACGGACAGGTATTCCTCGAGACTGACCTGTTCAATTCCGGCATACGCCCTGCTGTAAACCCCGGTATATCGGTATCGAGAGTCGGCGGTTCTGCACAGATCAAGGCCATGAAGAAGGTATCGAGCTCACTCAAGCTCACATACTCTCAGTACAGAGAGCTCCAGAGCTTCTCGCAGTTTGGCTCTGACCTTGACAGGGATACAAAGGAGAGACTCGCACTCGGTGAAAGAGTTGTTGAGGTCCTCAAGCAGGACAGAAATTCTCCCGTTGATGTAGCAGATCAGGTAATGATAATATATGCCGTTACAAACGGCTATCTCAAGGATATCCCCGTATCATCGATAGGGGAGTATGAGCATGAGCTGTTTGAATATGTTGCAAACAACCATTCAGAGCTCACAGCCCGCATAAAGCAGACAGGTCTGCTCTCAGATGAGGATGAGGAGCTTCTCAAGACCATTCTCGGTGACTTCACCGGGAGCTTTATCAAGAAGATATAACGGAGGCTGAAAATGGCTTCTGGCAATATGAAAGGGATCAGACGCAGGATTAAGAGCGTCGAATCCACTATGCAGATAACCAAGGCTATGGAGCTTGTGGCTTCCTCTAAGCTCCGTCGTGCCAAGGAGAGAGCCGATGCCTGCAGACCGTATTTTACAGCGCTCTATGAGACGATGTGCGAGATACAGTCCGAGAACCCCAACTTCTTTTCACCCTTTACCCGTAAGAAGGATGAAGGCGAGATACTGCTTATAGTAGTAGCAGGTGACAGGGGACTTGCAGGCGGCTTCAACAACAGTATTTTCAAGCTCGCCGATCAGCGCATAGAAGAGATCGGCGCAGACAGCGTGCAGATACTTGCAATAGGCAAAAAAGCTTGCGAGTACTATGTAAAGCGCGGCAGAAAGATGTTCAAAACTCTGCCGGGAATAGCAGAGACTTTGCATATGAGTGAGGCTA
>CACZPE010000005.1 GCA_902782875.1 uncultured Ruminococcus sp.
CGGATGTTTTTTGAAAGATATTATGTTTCTTTCGGGGCGCGTTTTTTTACAGCCCCTTTTTTTATGAAAGTACTTGACAAATATATCAGTATGATATATAATAATATATCATACTGATATATCGGAGGGATATAAATGAATTTGATAGTTTATTATTCCCTTGAGGGGAATACACAATTTGCTGCCGAAAAGATCGCCGCCGAGCTCGGATGCGGCACACTGCGCCTGAGCCCTGAAAAGGCATATCCCACAGGCAAGGTGACAAAGTTCCTGTGGGGCGGCAAAAGCGCGGTAATGGCTGAGACACCTGCGCTTGAGCCTTATGATTTTGATGCGGCAAAGTATGACCGCATAGTTTTCGGCTTCCCTGTGTGGGCGTCGAATATAGCTCCGCCGCTGCGTACATTCATCAGGGATAACGATCTTAAGGGAAAGAAATTCGCCGCCTTTGCCTGTCAGGCTGGCAACGGCGCGGGAAAGGCTTTTGAGAAGCTGTCGGGCCTTCTGGGCGCTTCTCTGGATGAAACGCTCGTGCTTATCGATCCCAAAGCCCGCCCTGATGCGAAGAACGACAGAAAGATAAAGGAATTCTGCGACAGGCTGAAATAACGTCGACAGGAGAACGGAGATAATGAAAATACAGAAAATAAGAAAGCTTATACTTATGATATCGCTGCTGCTGTTTCCTGTGACGATATACTATATGAGCCCATACCTGATAATAAGGGCGGCACTCAGCGGCATAATCAACGGCAGCTTCATAGTGTTCTGCCTGATGCTGATACTCTCGGTGCCGTTCGGACGGCTTTTCTGCGGATATCTGTGCCCTGCGGGCAGCCTGCAGGAATGTCTTTATCCTGTAAGAGGCAATACCGCGAACAGGAAGTGGAGCGTTATAAGATATTTCATATGGGGAGTGTGGCTCTGTGCTGTCATCGTCTGCTATGCTATCGGCGGCATAAAGTCTGTGGATCCTCTCTATATGACGGATCACGGCATATCCATCTCTGAGATAGGGGGATATATCATATACTACGGGATAGTATGCTTGGCGATAATACCGTGTCTTATTCACGGAAAAAGGGCATTCTGCCGCTATTTCTGCTGGATGTCGCCTTTTATGGAGACGGGGATACGCATAAGGCGGATTCTGAAGCTGGGCGGTCTGCACATAGGCGCAGACAAGGGATGCATATCCTGCGGAAAATGCACTAAGGCCTGCCCGATGGGCATAGATGTAAAGGCTGCGGCTGTAAAGGGCGCGGTGGACACCACAGAATGCATACTCTGCGGCGAATGTGCCGACAGCTGCCCCAAAAAGATACTGAGATACGAAATGAGGTACGGCAATGACGGAAAAGAAGCTTGACTGCGTGATACTGGGACTTATATCCCATGAGGATATGACAGGCTATGAGATAAAGCAGCGTATAGACCGCTCCCTCAGCTATTTCTGGGGGGCAAGCTACGGCAGTATCTATCCCACTCTGGGCACTCTTGTGGACAAGGGGTATGCCGTGAAAAAATGCGATGAGGCCAGTGCAAGGAACAAGCAGATATACTCCATCACCGACAGCGGCAGAGAAAGACTGAAAGAATGGCTTTCAGAGCCTGTGCAGCGCGATGAGCTGAGGTATGAGACGCTGCTGAAGCTGTTTTTCGGCGGCAGCGCTGAAAAGGGGCAGACAGCAGAACATATAAAGGCCTTCAGGGAAAAATCAAAGGCAGCGCTGGATGATCTGCTGACGGCAGAAAAAAATCTCAGCGCATGCCTTGATGACGATGATGCACACAGGTATTATCTCATGACGGTGCGCTTCGGTATAAGGACCTACCGCACGTATATAGAATTTTGTGATGAGATACTACCCGCGCTTGAAGGGTAATGGTAAGGAGCTGATGCAGCCTGTGCATCAGCTCCTTTGTTGTCAGTTGTTTTCGCCCGTAGCTTCTTCCATGCTGACGCTTACCAGCATATCGGTGCCCTCTCCGGCCACCATTTTCGGGTACTGGCCGTCCCATCTCTCGATGGTCTTGTTGCGGAGCACCTCATCGGTGAGAGACTGGGCGATCTTTCTGTTTGCCTCTGCCTCAGCATCGGCCTTGACCTTTATTGCTGCAGCCTCTGCGTCTGCCTTTGCCTTGATAGCCTCAGCCTCGGCCTGTGCGGCGATAGTGCGCTCGGATGCGGCAGCCTCGGCCTCTATGACCCTCTGCTCCTTTTCGGTATTTGCCCTTATCTTGTTCTGCTCAGCTACCTGCTTTGCCTCGATAGCGGCATTGTACTCTGCGGAGAAGTCAAAGTTTGTGATGTTGAGCTCATCGACTATAAGGCCGTATTCCGATACCTTTGCGGTCAGGGCGTCGTGTATCTCTATGCTGACAGCGCTTCTCTGTGTTATGAGCTGTTCTGCGCTGTACTTTGCCATTACTGCCTTTGTGGCCTCATGTACGGCAGGGGAGAGTATCTTGTCTACATAGCCTCTGCCGAGAGTCTTATATACATATGCGGACTGCTCTGCGGACAGGTGGTAGTTTACCGCAAGGCTCGATTCGACCGTCTGCATATCCTTGCTGACCGCCGATGTCTCTACCTCGCTTTTCTGTATCTGGTTGTCCATGATCTCTACTGTGGTGATAAAGGGAGGCTTTATATGCGTACCGTCAGCAAAGGTATCACCTGTTACCTTGCCGAGAGTGACGATAACGCCTGTATGTCCCGAGGGTACTACCGTGATGGCACTGCCGCCGATGACCACTGCTGCGACCACTGCGACCGCACCTGCTATGATCGGCTTTATTGATTTCTTTTCCTTTTCCATTTCTTCTGCTCCTTTATATCTGAATGTGCTGCATACAGCAACAATATGATTATAGCATATCTGCGGAGTTTGTCAATCCCTGCGGCGGAACAGCGCGGTATGATTTGTAGTTATTTACCACAATTTTTTACCGTTGTTCACTAAATTTTGTCCGTATGGAATGAAATTGTCATTCTCATATTGTTGACACAGGGGCGATTTTATTGTATAATATTAAAGTGTATCGTACAAACACTTTATATAGGAGATAAGACTATGACAGATCCTGACGTGAGTCAGATACTTGCGGCGGCAGCGGCTCTGGCGGCTGTCTGTCTCGGGCGCAGCCTGAATGTATGCCGTTCGGCTTATGCCAAGGTCAATGAAGAACACATGGATAAGACGGAATCCGGTGATATCGGCAGAAAGGTGCTTGATATAGCCGGTGACAGACTTACATGGATCTCATGCTTTCTGGCCGGTCTGTTCCATCTGCTGCTGTTTGCGGCAGCCTTCGGGATCTTTGCGTTCAGATTTGATGCTCCTGTGTATCTGAGAGTGCTTGTATGGATCCTGGGCACAGCGGTATACCTTGTGGTAGTAAAGCTTGTTCCGGGATATGACAGCAGCGACAGCGAAAAGAAGGAACAACTCGGTATCGCGGCGTGCCGCAGGGCTGTCAGATCATACGGGTATATGCATCTTGTGACATCTGTGTTCCGCGGGCTTTCGTCGTATATAGCCGATGAGACCGCCAACCCCGCAGTGACGGAGGAGACCGTGCTCCAGCTTGTGGATGAGGGCAATGAGAGCGGCGGCATAGAGGAATCGGAGCGCGAGATGATCTCGAATGTCTTTGAGTTCCACGAGATGCCCGTTGAAGACGTTATGACGCACAGGACGGATGTTGTGGGCGTGAGCGTTGACGCTCCGATCTCGGAGCTTGTTTATACCGCCATAAACAGCGGCTTTTCCAGAATACCCGTCTACAGGGACAGTATAGACCATATCGAGGGCGTTATCTATGTAAAGGACCTGCTGTGTCTTATAGGTACCGCACCGAATGATACCACCGTGAGGACCTTTATGCATGACGTGGAGTATATCCCTCACAGCTGTGTATGCGATGAAGCGTTCTCGCTGTTTACCGAGAAGCGCATACAGTTTGCCGTTGTTGTCGATGAATACGGCGGCACGGCAGGTATAGTCACCATGGAGGACCTTGTGGAGTCGATATTCGGCTCTATAAAGGATGAGTACGACGACGGCGAGGAGGATGAGATATCCGCCATCTCTGACGGGGTATGGCTGATAAAGGGCTCCGCCGATGCCGAGGAAGCCATGGAGATACTCGGCTGCCCTCTGCCGGAGGATACCGATTTTGAAACGATGGGCGGATTTGTCACAGAGCTTCTGGGCGGGATCCCCGATGACGGAGAGACGCCGTCCGCCGATTACAAGGACATTACATTCACCGTGCTTGTTGCCGAGGATATGCATATAGAACGCATAAAGGCAGTACGTCACAGTGAGATAAACGATGAAGATAAAACCGAATAAGAAAAGGAGAATCGACAGGATGAAAAAGAATAGTATCGCAAGAATAGCAGCTCTTGCAACTGTCATGACGATCATGGCTACAGGCTGCGGTCAGACTGCAGAGAAGCCCGTACTGGGCACTACAGTGACCACTCCTTCGGAGGAGACAGTATTCACCGAGGAGACAGACCTTATCACAGATGAACAGACAGAGCAGACCGAGGCTGTTACAGAAGCACCCGTTACCGAAGATGATATCTATACCGAGACCGCTACTGTGACTCTGCCCGATGAAGGCGAGGATGTCCTCATAGAGGGCGGCGTGGTATACGATCCCATCGCAGCGGCAGCCCAGTCCTGGAGCGAGACCCCGATGGAACAGGTCATGTATGTAAGCTTTGACCATACCGACGAGAA
>CACZPE010000006.1 GCA_902782875.1 uncultured Ruminococcus sp.
CATGATCATAGAAAAGATAACGGGCATGGATTTTGATTTATATATTAAAAAGAATATCTTCGATGTATGCGGTATGAACTCATCAGGATATTTTGAGCTTGACAGACTGCCGTCAAAATGCGCTCAAAACTACATATACTGCAACAGTAAGGATGATTTCTGCACGAATATCTACTCTGTAGGAGCTAAGGGCACAGGCGACGGAGGCGCATTCCTGACTGTCGGTGATATCATTGCTTTCTGGAAAGGGCTGCTGGGATACAGACTCCTTTCTGAGGATATGACAGAGAAAATGCTATCAAAGCAGAGCGGCGACGGCAAAGACCCCGAGGAAGGATACTATGGCTTTGGTATATGGATAATAGATGTACCCGGTGGTAAGGATATTGTGTATATGCAGGGTTTAGATGACGGAGTAAGTGCTTTATCTGAATACAATCCTAATAACGGTATGATATCCGTACTTCTCAGCAACTACTGTGATAATGTATGGGCAATGATGCGAAAAATAAGAAAAGAACACTATTGACTTTTATAAGTCCTATGATCAAAAGGGGGAATGATCGATGCATAACAGCTATTTTGTTGAAGGATTACAGGGCAGCGGAAAAAGCACGACGGTAAATATGCTGTCTGAAAAGCATAAAGACTGGTGTGTTTACAGGGAAGGTGACTATTCCCCTGTTGAACTTGCATGGTGTGCTTATGTAAACAAAAACGAATACAGCCTGATTCTTGAAAAATACAGCAGCATAAAAGAACAGATAGAAAAAAAGACATTTTTTGAAGATGATATGGCAGTGGTATGCTATACAAAGATAAATACTGATATCAGCGGTTTCTATGAGTATATGGAACAGTATGAGATATATAACGGTAGGGTAGCATACGAAGATTTCAGAAGAATACTTCTAAACAGATATTCAGCGTGGAATGAACAGAAAAGCATATTTGAATGCTCTCTCTTTCAGAATACAACCGAGGATATGATACTGTTCAGAAATGCTTCTGATGATGAAATAATCAGCCTATACAGAGATATAGCCAAAGTACTTGACGGCAAGGATTTCCATATTGTGTATATCAAAACGGACAATATCGCAGAAAATCTGGATATTATCCGCAGTGAACGGTCGGATGACAAGGGTAATGAAGTCTGGTTCAATATGCTGTGCGGTTTTTTTGATAATTCGCTTTATGCGAAAAATAACGGCGTATCAGGTGCTGAAGGCATCATATCACACTGGAAACATCGTCAGGAGCTCGAACTCAGGATTTGCCGTGAAGTATTTGACGGAAAGTACACTGTACTCAGATCAAAGAGTTTTGATGATATTGACATCTAAAAGGATATGGATATGAATTACAGAAAGGCAGATATACATGATGCCGCCGAGCTTGCGAAACTGCGGAAAAAGCAGCTCACAGACGAAGGCGGACACTGTGTTGATGATATAGACAAAGAACTTATCAGCTTTTTTACCGATGGCTTATCAGACAATACCCTTATAGTATGGCTTGCAGAAGAAGACGGACGGATAATCGCCACTGCAGGAGTTTGCTTTTTCAGATATCCTCCGACTTTTACCAACAAAACAGGTAAAATAGCGTATATAACCAATGTTTACACTAAGGATGAATACCGCAGAAAGGGTATCGCTTCTGCATTGCTTGGTTTGCTTATGAAAGATATAGAGAACTCGGGCTGCGGATATATAAGGCTTCATTCCTCTTTACAGGGGAAAAGAATGTATGAAAAGCTCGGTTTTACAGATGCAGAAGGATTTATGAGCCTGAAATTGAACTGTGAAGAGTTCTGAGGTATAAACAATACTTTTGTTGTAAAAAAACGGAGGAACACTTTGGAAGATATTATCATAAAGGCAGCCGAATATGTAAAAGACATTTTTACAGGCAATTCTGACGGGCACGATTACGGTCATACCATGCGTGTATATCATAATACAAGGCTTATTGCAGAATACTATCCTGAATGTGATATTACATCAGTCTGTCTTGCGGCACTGCTTCATGATGTTGATGATCATAAACTGTTTAATACTACAAATAATGAAAATGCCCGCCGATTTCTTTTTCTGAATGGTATAAATAAAGAACAGACAGAGAAGATATGCCGTATCATTAACGGAGTATCTTTCAGCAAAAACAGAGACAGACGGCCTGATACTATAGAGGGGATGATAGTACAGGATGCAGACAGGCTTGATGCGCTTGGCGCTGTAGGAATAGCCAGAGCATTTGCCTACGGAGGAAAAAACGGACGTTCTTTACGTGATACGATAAACCATTTTCACGAAAAACTTCTTTTGCTGAAAGATGAAATGAATACTGAAGAAGCAAAGGAAATCGCCCTGTCAAGGCATCTGTTCATGCTGGAATTTCTTGAAGAGATGGATAAAGAAACCACGGAGATACAAGTATGAAAATAATCGTATGCGGCTTAAACGGTGCAGGAAAGAGTACATTAGGGAAAGTACTTGCTCAGAAACTGGGATATGTTTTCCTTGATATCGAGGATTATTATTTCCCTGTAACGGATGAAAAGTATAAATACCAAAATGCAAGATCCGGAGAAGAAGTTTCGGAATTGCTTCTTGCGGATATGATGAAGTATGATGATCTGGTGCTGGCCTCGGTAAAGGGTGACTATGGTGAGGCAGAAAAGCTTTTTACCCATGCCGTGTATATTGATGTTCCGAAAGAAATAAGGATGCGGCGTATAAAGAAAAGGTCCCTTCAGAAATTCGGTGTCAGGATGCTTGA
>CACZPE010000007.1 GCA_902782875.1 uncultured Ruminococcus sp.
CCTGAGATGTTTATATGTACATACAGATCGCCTCTGCGGTCCTCTATGACGATGTAGAAGCCTTTCGGATCGTTTTTTACGCCTGAGGGATCGGGATAGGGGATACCCAGACCGGCGAGCTTCAGATATGCTCCGTTTTTGGTTTGGGGCGGAACAGTTAAACTTATCGACTTTTCAAAATACTTTATGGTGATCTCTCCGCCGTTTTCGGCTGTCTCGGGGGATATCTCCGCTTCGGTGATGAGATCCTTGCCGTTGACACTGAGATCTGTATCGGGTTCGACCTGGATATGTACGAAAAGATCGCCCCTGTCAGAGGCGTAGGGTGTCATCAGATTTCCTTTTCCGCATATGCGGATCACCGAACCGCTGCCCATGCCGCTGCTGACGTGGACCTTTGCGGTCTGAGTCTTTATCAGGAAGCCCTTTCCGCTGCAGTATTCACATATCTCTTTGTGATTCTTTCCCTTGCCGTCGCAGTAGATACAGGAAACGCTGCTTTCGTAGCTTGCGTCCTTTACCGCGCCGAAGCAGCTTTCCTTGAATGATATATTCAGAGTAGTATGGACATTTGCGGGGGAATGGGAATTGTATCTGTAGTTATAATCGACAGGCATATGTACCTCTTTACATAGTTGAGATCTTAAGCGGCTTATTCAGCTTCTGAGCCGCCTGCAGTGCGTGCAGGAATACGGTAAGGAAGTTCGCGCCGTCACTTGTGATGAAATAATCAGACAGGTTACTGATATCGGGTGAGATATTATCACCCCAGGGAGGAAGCTTGCTTCTGTCGTCATAGTCCCAGATCACCTTGTCGGGAGAAATGGCTTTCAGACGCTCTGTGATATCCGTAAGCTCCGTTATTGCGGCAGATACGTTATCCGCAGAAAGCTCGCCCTGATAGAGTTCATTCATGATGACAGGATAGACCGAGCCCCATTTTTCGTCCTCAAGACGCACCGCTACAGTAGAGAAGAATGAATAAAGGAAATCTGCGCTGCCTACGGAGTAGACATAAAAATGGACCATAAAGCTTACCATATATTTCCTTCTTTCAAAAAAAGGCACACATCACTGTGTGCCTTTTTATTTGTGTTTAACGGATTACTGCTTGTTCTTTGCATTCATCTTAGCGATCTTCTTCTGCTCATTTGCAAGCTTCTGCATATCCCTCTTGGACATCGTAGCGTTGTTGCTGCCGTCATCCTCTTCCTCATCGTCACCGTTGAGGATTGCATCTATCTCTGCATCGTCCTCGTCATCAACGAGATCTGCAAGACGCTTCTTGAATGCGCTGCCCTTCTGACCGATGTACTGAGATACCATAACGCTGGTATCGCCGCCGAGATGTACCGAACCGCCCTGATAGAGGGAATTGTTGGTATATACCGACTGGTTGGGCTGATAGGGCTGGCCTACATAGCTTGACTGGCCGCCCTGCTGGGGATAACCCTGCTGAGGAGTGAAGCCGCCCTGCTGGGGATAACCCTGCTGAGGAGTGAAGCCGCCCTGCTGAGGATAACCACCCTGCTGGGGAACAAAGCCACCCTGCTGAGGATAACCGCCCTGCTGGGGAACGAAGCCGCCCTGCTGGGGAGCGTAGCCGCCCTGCTGGGGTGCGTAGCCCTGCTGAGGAGCATATCCCTGCTGAGGCTGAGCCATACCCTGGGGCTGTGACTGCTGACCCGGCTGATTGTAGAGGAACTTGGGATCAGCTGTGTTCGGGTGAGCGGTAGAAGGCTGAGCAGGAGCATCTGCGGGAGCAGCAGGCTCAAAGAACGGATTGGATTCATCAAATTCAAATCCGCTTACGAATTCTGCGGGAGCGCCGATATCGCTCTTGCCTGCAGAAGGAAGTATATCGGATACAGCGGAATCCTCCTCGCCTGAAACGGCAACTCTGCACATCCTGTTTTCAGGACTTGCATCAACGAGCATCTGAAGATACTCTTCGGGGATCTGCTGTACAGAATAATCATCGATGTCTATCTTGATTATCTGAGCAGCCTTGGTCTTCTTGGAAGCGATCATCTTGTTGATCGTATTCTCTTCCGCACTGACTTCAACACAGGTATCATTTACTATCCTGATACCGGTTACTCCTGTTATGATCTCCTGAGAATCGGTCTGAACCATGCAGAGCATAGCACCCTTGGGTGCATATTCAGCTTTCAGCTGCTTTATGGTATCAGCGTACTCTTTTGCGATATTGTAGAAAGCACTGGTTTTCATTGTCATCGCATATCCTTTCACATAAATTCGCAGATAGATACCTGCTGTAACATCATTTAAGATGAGTTATTTGTTGAGCAGTTTTGCCTTTCTTTCGGCTGCTTTCTGCTTGTTTTCCTCGATACGCTGCTTGAGCATATCCACGTTAGCCTCTACGTTTTCCTTTATGCATACGCAGGAGAAGGATACGTCATCCTCCGTGCCCGCTCTTGAACGCTTAGTTATGTTCTTGAGCACGACATTTGCAAAATCGGGAAGACCGCCGAGCTGACTGGATATTATTACATGGTAGTCAAGAAAATCATTCTCACTGCCGAAAGAGGTATAAAGACCGTCTGTTGAGGTGTAAAGGGCGATGAGCTTCTTCTTGTTCTCATAGAAAGCCCTGAACATAGTCGATGCATTTGCATTGCACATTGATGCGGTCACGTTTGCAGGTGCGGATTCATCGTAATCCGTGGGAGTGATGGCCTGTCCGTCGTCAAATACAGCAACAAGGCTTCCGTCACCTATCTGGAAACCGAAGGAATAGTCCACGCCGGCAACTGCGACAATGAGCGTTGTTCCGTAGTATGACTCGGGATTTATGGCAGCAAATTCTTCATCGCTGAATTTTGACTTTTCCTCTGCTGTAACGGGGTTCTTCTCAAGATGATCCATTATCTTGTTGTTCCAGACAGATATTATCTGCTTTTCGATATTCTTTATGACCATCTTGTAGTTTTCGGGAAAAGTCTTTTCAAATTCATCAGGATCCTCATAAAATCTGTCGATAGTTTCAAGAGTAGCCTCGACAGCGCATTTTGAACCTATATCACTTCTGAAATGCTTCTTGCTCCCGTGTCCGTCAGCAGCAACTGCGGCGGCATAACGCTCCTTGGCCACATAGGCCGAAGCGTCCTGGCAGACCAGATCTCTTGCGACATGGCTGCCGCCACGCACAGAATAGCTGAAACCTTCAAACATAATCAAACAGTCCCTTCAATAGCATAAGTTCTCTTTCAGGGCTTACCAACCTGTATCAAAGGATACTGCATCTGCATCATCCTGATTGTTTACAAATTCCTGGATCTGCTGACCGAGGAGCTTCTGCTTTGCAGCATATACATCCTCTTCACCAAGCTCTTCGTTGGTCTCATCGGAAAGAGTCATACTCTTGGAACCGATCTGAGATGCGGTGACTGCAACTACCTTGATCATCTGTGCGAGCTGACCGCCGGAGTATGCATGTACAACAGTATCCTTAGTGCCTGTGAATTCTGCGAGCATCTCATCATTTGCCTCGCTGCCGATACCGAGAGCAGCCTTGAGTGCGAACTTATACCAGCTGTTTGCCTGGAGTGCTTCAAGACCTGCCTTGTAATCATCGGAGGGATAGCCGTCTGTCATAAGGAATATAACAGGAGCAAATGAAAGGGAAGGAGAATTGAGGAAGCTGTTTCTCGACATTCTCGAGGAAAGCTCCTTGAATGCTTCACCCATGCTCGTAACGCCGTCGGCTCTGAGTCTGGACCATTCGAAATCTTCTATGGAAACAGGCTGTGAATACATCCATGCTACATCGGTAGAGAATGTAAGTACAGCGATCTTAACGTCTGTGTCAGCTTCACCGACTCTTCTTATCTCGGGGATGAGTTCTTCCATAACCGTGTTGAGCTCACCCATCTTCTTGCCTCTCATACTACCTGAGGTATCGATAAGGAAAAAGATAACAAGGCTCTTCTTGGACACACTTGTAGCGGACAGGGGATCGTCGTCATCAAAGTCGAGCATATTATCAAGATCGGTATCCTTGATAGCCTCCTGCTGACCGTTGTTCTTGTTCTTATTGTCGCTCATATTAGAAACCTCTCCTCATAAACATTCTTATCGGGAATGTCATATACTTGCTTTTATATGACCGAAGTCTATCTCGAGACCGGCCCATATCGGGAAGCCCTTTCCGGGACCGATATCGTAATAGTTGCCGTCCGGCATCTTTACGCGCCAGGTATTGGTGGAATCATTCCTGATGCCGAGCATACCTGCCTTGAGCTTGTTCTCAACGAGTTCACCCACAACGGTGAGGAAATCATCCGAATCGGGGTCGATCTCGCATTCATAGAACTTGCAGCCTATATAGAGCGGCATACGGTAATCCCTGTTGGAGAATCCGAGAGTTGCGAACTCTGTGCCGCATCTTGTGCACTTGTAAGTCTTTTCGTCGACTTTTTCAAACATGGAAGTGAAATTCATTCTGCCGCATCCGCAGCATATGATCTCAGAGCGGAGACGGATGAAGAGCTTCTGCCATTCGTTCTCGATTATACGCTTGTTGGGTTCGTTTATGCCTGTGGTAAACGATGTGATGAAAGCCTCTCTGATATAATCGGGATAAAGTCTCCAGAACTTTATGACGTTGTCGTGTATGCCTCTTACGGGTCTGTTTGAAGCGTCGTTGGGGTCATATACGAAAACTGCGTTCTGTCCGTAGTGCTTGAGTTCGGAAGATTCGGTAAGGCATATATCCTTTACCACCTTTTCGCCCTCCATCGGGTCGCCCCTGAAGAGGAGCTTGAAAAGCACTACAGCGAGTGAGTACTTATCCGTCTGTACATTAGGCTTTGCAACGCCTCTTACGATCTCGGGAGCCATATATCCGGGCTTACCGCCGATACCGAAGTTGCTTCCGTCAGGTGCGATATTATCGCAGTCGCAGACGAGAACAGCACCTGTATCAACGTTTATGAAGAAGCCGCCGTCGTTAAGGTCCTGATAGCTCTTACCTGCACGGTGGAGCTGTCTGAATGCGTTTACTATATTGATGACCGCAGTCACCATAGCCTGAAGATTTGTGAATCTTACTGCCTTCTTGGTCGCTCTGCCCGTGAGGGGATCGACCTCGAGCTTGTAGGTGTTGAGTATATCCACAAAGGAGTCAAAGCTTGCGGGCTTCAGATCCATCAGATATCCGAATGTGCCCTCTTCGTTTTCCTTTGTGAGGTATTTGGGCCAGAGGAACTTGTTGCTCGGAGCGCCGTCATTTATATTGTCCTTGATATTCTTTCTGAATTCCTTGGGACGCTTGATCTTGCTCACATCGTACCATTTGAGAGCCCATTTGGTACCGTTGAATTCAACAAGATAAACGATACCCTGTCCGCCGCTGCCGATTACGCTCAGTACCTTAGCCTTACCGCCGTATTCGAGCTCGACTTCCTGCCCTATTCTTAGTTCAACCATATTCTATGTAGCTCCCCTTATATGTTTTTCTTGCGGAGGTCAGCGCCCTTGGCAACTGTCTCCACATCTATCCCGTTTGCGATACAGTACTTGTAGACATAGGAGTTCTCATAGCAGTGTATCGTAAGCTCGGGGCAGTATGCAAATGCATTTTCATCTATGAACTTGACGCTCTCGGGGATGAACAGCCTTTTCAGATTCTCACAGCCCGAAAAAGCGGCTGCGCCGATGCTGCCTACACTCGGAGGTATCTCTACCGTTTCGAGCTTAGAGCAGAATTCGAAGGTGTGATCCTCTATCTCAAGTATACCATTGGGTATCTTTATTACTGTAAGGCTGGTGCAGTTCTGGAATGCGCCCTGCTTTATCATCTTCATACCGTCGGGGAGGTCAACTCCCTTGAGGGACTTGCAGCCTGAGAAGCAGTACTCGCCGATAGCCATGAGGGTATCGGGAAGCTTGAGCGTGCGCATACGTGTGAAGCCGTCGAAGCAGAAGCCCTCGAGCTTGGTATAGCCGTCCTTTATGACAACGTTGGCGGACAGGCGCTTGAGGAACGCATCCTGCGGGTAGAAAGGCATCTCGTCGATGAACATCGGTCTGCGTACTACCTTTTCTTCCTCTTCCTCGGGCTCGTTGGGATCCTTTTCGGGAACTCTCAGCTTAGCCTCAAAGGGCCAGCCGAGCATATATGTGTAGCAGGCTACCACGAATTCCGCAGCTGCTTCGGAAAGAAAGAGATCGTTGAGCAGAAGGCTCTTTGCCCTCATAGTGCCGATTTCCTTGTTTCCGCCCTGCTTGTGTCCTTCCTTGAACATAAGGCGCAGTATACCTATTTTATATGTGTAGATCAGCAGTCTGCGCTCTCTTTCATACTCAGGGATGAAGTCATATATGAGCGAGATGAACTTTCTGCGGTTGATGACAAGCTCATCGCCGTATTCATCATGCATATGCTTCATTTTGAGCTGGATATCCTTTGTATTTTCAAATCCGGCTATCGTTTGCAGCACGGGTGCTCCGCACTCGGGACAAGCAAACAGCTCATTGCCGAACTCGGCATGACAGTTTTCGCACTGCATTAGGCAACTCTCCTGACATTGGGAATATTAAGCTTTTGTCAAAACACACTTAATTAATATCATCTAATCAATGATAACACTATTTATTCAAAATGTCAAGGGAATTAGAAGAAAAATTCCAATTCTGACGAAGCATCCACTCATTTTTGTGCTATTTGCACATAATATGTTAACAACTGGATTTTGCCGTTTACTATTTGCCGATACGAAAGACGTCATGCCCGGATAAGCAGACATTCAGGGGAGGGAATTAGAAATGACCGTATGGCAAATGATTCTGATATACGATTTTTAATATAGCATATGATACGAACCGGTATATGACGACGCAATATGGCTTCAACACTGTTGTAGGCGCTAAGAAAGCGGCTTTACAGTAGTTGGGTATGTCTATACTCTACAATAATCTGAATATATAAGTAATACACTTTTGATTAATTTATATAAAATTGTGAACTGTTTTTTGTAGAAAAAATTTTTGAGTAATATATTGAATTTATGTTCGCTTTGTGATAGAATTATAAGACGAGGTACTGACATAGGTATTTTATGTCTTATGCCGAAGTTTATCCTAAGGAGGTTCTGTTTGTATGAACAGAAAGAAGAAAGGCCTCTTCAGCCGCATTGCTGTGTGCTCTTTAGCACTTTCAATGGCTCTTCTGTCAGGCTGTCAGCAGCAGCAGGAACAGTCAGGTGGCAGGATCGCTGTTATCTGCCAGGCAGAGGGCGTTCAGTTCTGGGATCAGGTTAAGGTCGGAGCTGAAGAAGCAGGCGAAGAAATGAATTATGAGATCGATTTCCGCTCTACTCAGGTAGCAACTGATATAGACGGTCAGAGAGCTATGATCCAGGAAGCGGTAAGAAACCATGTCAAGGGCATAGTTATTGCGCCCAACAGCCCCTCGGAGCTCAATGAAGCTTTCCAGGCTGCAGAGAACAATGATATTCCCGTTATAACGATCTCCTCTACGGCGACTTATCCCGGTATCACTTCGTATATCGGTTCTGATAACAACTCCGCAGGTGAGATAGCAGGCAGACAGATACGCAGTGTACTTCCCAGCGGCGGCAAGATAGCTGTTATAGGCCACTCTGCTTCCGCAAGAAACGCAAAGGGAAGAATCGACGGCTTCAAGTCAGCTGTTGAGACTGTAAATTCGCAGGTCATTTCAGCAAGCAGCATAACCGCTGCAGGTGCTGCAAGGGCAACTGCACCCTATTCTGTCGTCATCACCGAATACAGCAACGGTCAGAGAGACGGCACAAAGGAAACAGCACTCAAGGTGCTCAGAGAGCATCCTGAGGTAGACCTTATCTTCGCTACGAACGAGAACTCCACTCTCGGCGTGTGTGATGCAATAGTTGAAGAGGGCCGCGCAGGCACAGTAAAGGTCATCGGCTTCAACGCATCAGAAGATGAAGTGTCCTATATAAACAACGGCACTCTTACGGGTACGGTAGTTCAGTCCCCTTATAATATGGGTTACCTCGCAGTCAGATATATCGCTGCTATTGATGACGGTACAGAGATCAGACCTAATTATGAGACAGGCGCGATGTACGTAAGCAAGAACAACATAAACGATGATATCGTTCAGTTGTGGCTTGATCCTGCGGTTCACTAAGGGGAGGGAATCTTAATGGCTAAGAACAAGACAAAGACCAAAAAGGAAAAGCCTTCAGCAGGCGCTGCTGCCGAGACCCGAAGCTATATATTCGCAGGTGTCCTCCTTGCATTATTCGGCATTATAATCTATTTGATGTTCAGTTATACATCAAATCTTTCAAGGCAGTTCAACTCGAACAGCCAGCAGTCGGTTGAGTATCTTTCGGACCTTCAGGACGAGCTCAGAAAGGTAAACGAGAATGTCCTCGAGATCATCGGCGGCGTAGGAAGCAATGTCTCCAACGTACGTGAGATCACCATCTCCTTTGACGCTATCGAAGATACAGAGAAGAGATTCGAAGCTCTCTCCTATCATTCCAGCGCTGAGATGCGCCGTTACAACCAGGCTAAGATATTCATCGAGGCTTACCGTCAGAAGCTGGCAGCTTTCCAGACACAGCTGAGCTCCGGTTCTCTCGATACTCCTACGATGAGATCCCTTTACGCACAGGAAATCGCACCTCTTTCGTTCACAGCATCCGAGATGCTTGAGTCTGCGGTTGCCCTCAACGATGTTAACAGCCGTACACTTTCAAGGGAAGTATCACGTAACGGTATGCTCACATCCGTCATCCTCGTCAGCCTCGTCGTTCTCGGTGAGATCGCCATCTTCATCGCAGCAAGACTTGCTAAGAAGAGAAGAGAAGACCTCGAGAAGAAGACCCAGCAGGCAGAAGCTGCCGCAAACAAGTTCAAGCGTTCGCAGCAAAAGACAAAGGATATGGCGTATACCAACATGGTTACGGACCTCAGAAACCGCTATGGTCTTGATGAAGACCTCAGCGAAAAACTTGAGACCGAGCAGTTCAATATCTCGCTTTTCGATATGGACGGCTTCCGTATGATAAACGATACCTACGGCTTTGATTTCGGCGATGAGTATCTTGCTCAGATCGCTGAAAAGCTCAAGAATGAGTTCAGCCAGTTTGCTCAGATCTACAATATCACAGGTAACAGCTTCGCATTCCTTTTCAACAAGGAAGTATCCGATGCTCAGGCGGCAAGACTTTCCCAGTCGATACTCATGTCCCTCTCATCGGTATTCATTGTTGCTAACCTGAATATCCAGCTTTCTGCAACAGGCTGTGTATACCACTACCTCGCAGGAGAGGCTCTCAATCTTGACGGTATCCTCATCAGGATGAACAACGTTATCAGAAACGGCAAGAGAAGCGGCGGAAACGTTCTGCTCAATGCCGATCAGATGTGATAGCTTTGTAAAGCAGAATAAAGCCCTGAAAGGAAAGTCTTTCGGGGCTTTTTTCAAAGGGGATCATCACAGATAGTATATGATAAAGGGGTCGATACTGATGAAACGAGTATTTGTCACAGCACTGTGCCTGGTTTTGCTGACTGCGTGCCAGAATCAGGCTGCTCCCGCAGCTGAAACGGAAATGCCGGCAGAGGAGAATGCAGGCGGTGATTCAACCATCGTTACCACTGCGGCAGTGACTATGTATACCGACAAGGAAGAAAAGACTGTCGTGGAGGGTATGTATCTCAAGGGCAGGGACTGTGATTTTATCATCACAGATGATGGCCCGGTACAGATAATAGGTACAAACCCATTCACAGGTATCACAGACGGAGATGTTGTATCCGTCGAGACAGGCGTGATCATGCAGTCATGGCCGGCGGTGGCAGAGTCAAAGCGCGGCGTACTGAAGCTGTCTGACGGTAAAATAACCGATATACCGCGAAACCATGTCAACAGCCTTGCAGGCTGCGGATGGGTAGAGTACTATGAAAAGACGGGATTGTACATCAAGGGCAAAAACGGTGAGAATTTCCTGACCACCGGCGATGATGATGTCGTTATGCTCCTCACTGCCGAGGATCCCATATTTGACGGATTCAAGGAGGGCGAGCGCATAAGGATAGGCTACGGCAGGATAAAGCAGAGCAATCCCCCGGAGGTAGCGCAGTACTTCGCCGAGGAATTCTCCAACGGTGAAGTAAAGGAGATACCGCAGGAGGTCAGGGATTATCTTATTGATAACGGCTATCTTGACAAGCCTGTTGAAACAGAACCCGAAGTCACCGAGCCTGTGCCCGAGGAAACCGAGGCTGCAGAGGAGACCACGACTGTTACCGAGACTGTGACAGAGACAGAGACCACCACTACTGCAGAAGTGATCGTCGAGAATATGGTATTTGAGGGCTATTATCTCAACTATAACGGCAAACATATGATCATAGACCCGTCCTATTATCCTATCATACTGCTCAATGACGATCCCGAGTTTGATGATCTCACCGACGGCGATATCATATGGGTCGAGACTGATGTTGTCATGGAATCCTACCCCGGACAGACCTATCAGTTCTCTGTAACAAAGCTGTCTGACGGTGAGTATGATGATATACCGTCTGATATACTCGCATCTATCAGCTAAAAGGAGAAGCATATGAGAAAGATCATCAGAAAAACAGCCGCAGCGCTGCTGTCTGTGCTTATGCTTGCGTCAGCGCCTGTGCCTGCTGTCAGTGCAGCGGATACGATAACCTATCCTTATCCTCTTTCCGATGTGAGGATGAGCGCGGGATGGTCAGACAGTCTGTTTTCTCACAGTGCGGAGGAATATGACCATGATCTTGCAAAGGCATCCATGGCGCTGGCCCTTTCGGCTATGACCTCATCAGAGGCGCGGGATCAGTATACATCGGACAAGACAGACCCTCCCCGTGATTCAGAGCTGAAAGCAATGCTGAAGAGCATGGGCTTTTCGGAAAAGGATTACTACTCATACAGATACGATAAGTCACTCTCCGATGACAGTGATGAAGCGGCGTTCGGTATATCCCACAAGATCCTGACCGACGGCGGAAAGACAACCGAGCTTGTTGCAGTTGCGGTAAGAGGCGGAGGATACGGCGCAGAATGGGCCAGCAATTTCAGGGTGGGCAAGGGCAGATACAGCTCGGGCTTTTACAAAGCGGGCTCAAAAGTACAGAAGGCCGTAGATGACTACTGCAGAAAATACAACATCGGCAAGGATGCCAAAATATGGATAACCGGCTACAGCAGGGCTGCGGCTGTCACACAGACAACTGCGGTATGCCTTGCAAAGGCAGGCTATGACGAGAAGAACATCTATGCCTATGCATTTGCTTCTCCCACAGTGGTAAGAAAGGGCGAAAGCCACGCGAATATACATAATATAGTAAATCCCTTCGATCCTGTATGCGCAGTACCTGTTCCGGACTGGGGCTTTGACAGGGCAGGCGTGACACATGTCATCGATACGTCTGTTGCGACTGACAAAAGCACGGCGGGCAGATTCAGGGGCATATACAAAAAGCTTACCGGCAAAAGCTATACCGTGGACAGACGCGCGGCGGATATGCCTGCGATGATGTGCGATATATTCACGGATATGGCGGCAAATCCGTCGGAATACGTTGATAACGGCACAGAATCGACCTTTGTATTCATAATGCAGGAAATAAACAGCACAAGTGAGCTTTCAACAGACGATCTGGATATGAACAGCCTTCTGAGAAAAGCCCTGACCTCGGGTGTGAAGCTGAATATACAGAAGGACAGCATGGAGAAATTCACATCTGCCGAATGGCTGTCGGGTCTGTTCATGCAGCATGACCCTGCGGTGTATATATCATATCTGTATGCCGCAGATGCAGACAGGTGCTTTGCTTCGGGCAATATCGGCAAGACAGTCATCGTTGACGGCGATGCCGATATAAAGGTATACAAGGGAGAAAAGCTGGTTTGCAGCGTAAAGGACGGCTCTGTAAAGGGCAACAGTATACTTGTTGATGCTTCACAGGACAGAACGAGGATATATCTTCACGGCAG
>CACZPE010000008.1 GCA_902782875.1 uncultured Ruminococcus sp.
TTCAGGGATCTTGCGGACGAACAGTACGATGATCCCTTCGGCATTGCTTCGGGCGGCGGAGCTATATTCGGCGCAACAGGCGGTGTTATGGAAGCCGCTCTCAGAACCGCAGCCTGCATACTTGACGGCAAGTCAGATGCAGTCGATTTCAAGGAAGTAAGAGGCACAAAGGGCATCAAGGAAGCTTCCTACAAGATCGCAGGCACAGAACTTAAAGTCGCTGTAGTATCAGGTCTTTCAAATGCAAGAGAGATCATAAAGCTTATAGAGTCAGGCAAGACCTATCACTTCATAGAAGTAATGGCGTGCCCCGGCGGATGCATCAACGGCGGCGGTCAGCCTGTACAGAGCGATTCCGTGCGCAACTATACAGATCTGAAAAAGCTTCGCTCCAAGGCTCTCTATGATCTTGACAAGAAGCTTGAATACCGCAGATCGCACGAAAGCCCCGTTATGAAGCTGCTGTATGATGAATACTTCGATGCTCCCGGCAAGGCCCGTGCTCACAAGCTTCTGCACACTACATACGTTGCAAGGAACAAATACTGATGATCATCTGCACCGGAGAATATCCGGTGCAGATTCCTTAAAGGGAGAAATTATATGGAAAGACAACAGGCTCAGGCACTTTTTCACAGCATGCACCCGGGATTTTTTGAGCGTGACTACATAAAAACCATCCCCGATGACACTGTATTCGATGAGCTGATACTTGCTCTTGACAGCTTTGACGGGAGCATATACACAAAGGAATTCGGGGACGATATATTCTTCGGGATGTACAGCGGAGATCATAACGCACTTCTTGACATCGTAGCGCAGGTCGATAAAGCATGGCCCGGATATTTCGGCAAAGAGGACAGGGTGTACTGCGGATACGTAAACGATAAGCCTGTAAGCTTCTGCATCATAGAGGATATGGGCACCCATGAGATCAATGGAAAGATGTGCAGGACAGGCGGTCCCGGTTGTGTCGGCACACTGCCCGAATACAGGAACAGGGGCATAGGTCTTATGATGGTGAACAGGGCTACACAGATACTGAAGGATGAGGGCTATTCCTACAGCTATATACACTACACCCATATCCCGAAATGGTATGCAAAGCTCGGTTATGAACCGCTGATACGCTGGACAAAAAACGGCTTTGTAGAATAAAAAAATAAACAGCAGACAGCCTTTAAACTGTCTGCTGTGTTTCATCTGGGATGACATATGTCATCCTCTTTTTTTATGCGTGGGGTGTTGCGTATACCACATCAGCTGATGTATAGGCCGAGCCCTCATCTCCGCTGAATGCCCTTACCAGGAATCCGCATTTCTTGCCGTTCTCAAGATTTGTGATAAGGCAGGTCGTGGATGTTACGTTCACGATAGCGGTATACTGGCCGTTGTCATAGCGGTATACCCTGTAGGACTTCGCACCGTCCACCTTATTCCAGGTGATAACAGCCTGTGCATTGCCTGCATTGACTGTGATATCGGGCTTTGCAAGAGGTGCAGAGGGGATGAAGTCAGCATTTGTATAAGCCGAGCCCAAAGTGCCGTCGAACGCTCTTACAAGATAACCATACCTTCTGCCGCTCACAGCGGTGGTATCGTTGTAGCTTGTGCCGGAAATTTCACCCAGGAACTTTATTGTATTATCGTCCATGCGGTATACCCTGTAGGTCGTTGCTCCGCTCACTGCCTTCCACTTTACGGTATATCCGCTGCCTGCGGTGATGGTGAATTCAGGCTTTGCAGGAGCACCCGATGCGGTGGGTATAACATATCTGAAATCAGCATTGGTATAAGCCGAGCCTGTGGAGCCCGAGAACGCCCTTATAAGATAGCCGTACTTTGTGCCGTTGGCAACGGTGGTGTCGGTATAGCTTGTACCGGTGACTTCCTTGAGGAATTTGATCGTTGTGCCGTCCATGCGGTATACACGATATGCTGTAGCACCGTTTACTGCCTTCCAGTTCACTTCTGATTTACCGCTGCCGGGTGTTACTGTGAAGGCGGGCTTTGCAGGTGCTGGTGCAGGTATTACGTATATGAAGTCGGAGTTTGTATAAACCGAGCCCGTAGTGCCGTTCATCGCTCTTACGAGATAGCCGTACTTTGTGCCGTTGGTAACAGTGGTGTCGGTATAGCTTGTACCCGTCACTTCCTTGAGGAACTGAACCGTTGTGCCGTCCATGCGGTATACACGGTATGCTGTAGCACCGTCCGCTGCGCTCCACTTCACTGCGGCCTGCTTATTGCCTGTAGTTACGGTAAACTTTGGCTTTGCGGGTGCTGCGGGGATATTTACATATACTGTATCGTCCATGGTGTACTCAGAGCCGCCGATATCGTTGAATGCCCTTACCAGATAGCCGTACCTCACGCCCGTCTTTGTGAAAGCATCATTATAGGATGTTGCCGTGGTCTGGGTGAGATATCTGTATGAGCCGTTCTCTACGCGGTATACCCTGTAGTAGCTTGCATTCTCGTCTGCGCTCCATTTTACGGTCACGCTGCTGCTGCCTGCAGATACGGTGAATACAGGCATTTCGGGTGCAGTCTCTGTGATCTCGCCGCTGAGATAGCCGGGTGCTGTTTCACCGAGATCTATGCGTGCATACTCTGCGTCTAAGTGACTTGCATCATATACCGTGCCGCTGCCGCCCACAAGATTTGTGCAGTCTTTGAACATATCCTCTGAGTCTGTTACATTTTCAGTGGTCCAGCTGTCTGAGACGGTGATAGTTTCAAGAGCTGTACAGCCATAGAACATACAGCCCATATCGGTAACACTGCTTGTATCAAAGCCCGAAAGATCAATTGACTCCAGCGACTCACAGCCATAGAACATTTTGTACATACCGGTAACACTGCTGGTATCAAAGCCCGAAAGATCAATGGATGCAAGAGACTCACAGTCTGCGAACATACCGCCCATATTGGTAACGCTGCTGGTATCAAAGTCCGAAAGATCAACGGAA
>CACZPE010000009.1 GCA_902782875.1 uncultured Ruminococcus sp.
AAGTCGCCCACGCTCTCATGAAGCACGAAGCCCCTGCCGTTTATCAGTTCTCCCAGCGGTTCCTTGAGGAACATCACCACAAGCGGCAGCACGATAAGGAATATGATATACACAGGTCCGCCTGTCTTTATGCCGAGCATACCGCCGAGCAGCAGGAAAAGCAGTGCGCAGTAGAATACCAGTCCCGCAAGGCCGCTGTTTGAGAAGAGCGCTCGTGTATAGTCCTTGGTTTTCAGACCCATGAACATATTTATCAGTATCGAGATGATTATGATGACTATTCCTATCCCGATAGCCGCATAAAGCACGGTATTGATGTTGCTTATCGTCTTGAAGGGCAGGAAATGTATGCCCATGCTCTCGTATACTGGATCAAGCAGCTCCTCAAATCCAAACACGCTGCCGTAGAGCGTTCCGAATATCATGGATGAGACACCCAGGCGCTTCATTATCCTGCCGAGGACGGATCCCTTCTTCTTGTGCAGGAAGAACCCGACAAGCATCAGCACGAAGCCCTGTCCGAGATCTCCGAACATTATGCCGAAAAGCAGAGTATAAGTTACAGCAAGGAAGGATGTAGGATTGATATCCGTATATCCCGGGAGACCATAGAGCTCGACAAACATTGAAAACGGCTCTGCAAAGCGGGATGTTTTCAGCTTGACGGGCGCATCCGCCTCTTCCTTCCTCGAAAGCTCCTTGGCGGAGAACACCATATCCGTAGTGTCAAACCGCTTTTTCAGTGCTTCCTCATCGCTCTGCGGTATATATCCCGTGATGTAGAACTTTCCGCCTGTGATAAGCACGTTCTCGCGCAGTTCAAAGGTATCATACATGACCTTGAGCTTGGTGAAGTATCTGCACAGCTTGTTCTTCACGCCCGACATATACTCGTCAAGCTCTTTCCTGCGCTTTTCGATATTCGCCTTGTCCTGCTCTATGCTGCGCTTCATATCCTCAGTGGCATCGTTTATGCTGCCGTGGATGAAGTCGGGGATATGAATCCGTTCAAAGTAAAGGTCGGACAATATCTCCTCCGCCCTTTCCTTCTCATCCGCCTGACACAGTGCAAAGCCGTAGCAGTACGTGTTGTCAGAGCCGTAAACGAGAAAGCATATCTCACTGTCGTCGTAGTACGGAAGCCTTTCGTAGCTGTCAACAGGCATCCTGCCGTAGCGCACCCTGATGTTCTTGCAGGAAAATACCTCCTCAAAATCCACATCAAGCGCCTGCATCTCTCCGCCGCCGCTCAGATGGCCTATCTGTTCGAGCGCAGAGGTATGTGAAGCAAGCTCGCTCTCCTCTGCCTGTACCGCTGCCGAAAGCTCTGCAGCCCTGTCCCTGACGGCGTTTATCTCCTCACATATCACCGGCAGATCGGAATCACGAAGCTCGTGCTCCGCTTTTTCATAGGTGATGCCCGTGAGAGCCGCGATCTCCGACAGCTGCTTGATGGGAGTGATATACGGGTTTTCCCGCTTTGCGCTCCTGCTGTTCTGTCCCCTGCGCAGTGCAGCGTTCTCCATATGGAAGCATCCGCTGTCGCTTATCATGACAAGGGCGGTGTCAAGCAGACTTTCGGGGCCGCTGATATCGGCTGTCAGCATTTTTTCAATCGATGACATCTCTATGATCCTCCTTTCATAAGTCAGATCATCGTTTAGGTTATTATCAGCCTGCTTATCTCATCTGCAGGCAGTGAGTATCTTATTCCTTCGATTATCCTGATTATATTGTTTATCTCTATATCCGCGATGGTATTGAACGCATAGAAAACAACGGGCGGCGAGAACGCCATAGAAAAGGCACGCCTTGCACGTTTGAGCTTCAGACGCTGCAGCGCTGTCTCGGGCGACGCCAGATCCTCATCATCAAGCTCTCTGCCGTATATCGTGTTTTTCAGCTGCTTTGCAAACTCCTCGGTGTCCTTTGCGGCATAGAGCGCATCTATTTTCTTTTCGGGCACCGCGAGGTATATGGGTATCATCGCCGCCTTTACCTTCTCGGGAGGCATATTGAAATGCTTTTTCATGCGGTAGGCATTGATGATATTTATCATATCTATCTGAGAACACAGGAACGAACGTATCTCGTCGTCCTTCCTGCTGTCTGCATATTTCAACAGCCTGCGGAAATAGTATGTCCTGAGCGAGAGCTCACAGGCGGGATAATCTATGCGCCCGCTGCTGTCGGGCGGGAATGTCTTCAGTATATCTGCATATGGCGAGCCTTTTATGAGCGTGAGCAGCTCATCGAAGTTCCTTACCCTGGCAAGCTCCGTAAGGTCAAAGGAAGTATAGCGGTTCATATATATCGGTATAGTGTTTATATGATCATCGGTGCCTGCGTTGAGATGCGTGATGCACATGAGTATCTCGTCTATCTCGGTCTTGAGCACTATATAGTTGTAGAACTCATCATCGCCGACCTTCTCAAAATCCGCTATCCTGTAGTAATCCTCATAGAAGCTGCGGCGAAGGATATTTTCGAGATTTCCTCTGTGGATCCTGTCGGTATCCACATTTTCAAGCGCTCTTGCATAGTAAGTGCGCCGCTTGAGATAGCCTGCCGCATCCGACACGGATGAACAGCTTATAAGCTGCATATAGTCTTCCTTAGACAACTTCTTGCCTATCATTGCATGGAGCTTTGCGACTGTGGCGGTCATATTCCCGCTGTAAAAATCATGAGCCTTCAACGGCACACCTCCCTTTAAGCCACCTATATGCGTCTGCATTTTGCCGATACGCGCAGAGCCTGCTGACGCGTGATCAGTACCAGGTTACTCTATACCGAAGGTATCACGCACGGCGGTGAATATCTCGTTCTCCCATTTCTCACGGTTGTCCGAGAATGCCTGCCGCATCTCCTCCATTTTTCTGTCACGGGCATCGGATATAGCCGCAAGCTTTTCCTCAGCTGCGGTACGTGCCGATTCGGTGAGCTGTGAGAGCTCCTTCTCTGCGTTCTCGACAGCCTGAGCTATCATATGCTCCTCCTCCGCCTTGGCGGAAGCGACCAGCTTTATACTCTGCTCAGCCGCATCGTCCATGCGCTTCTGAGCATCCTTGTCTGCGTTTATGACAGATCTAAGCAAACTTTCCATAAGCCGCTCCTTTCAAACCGCATCAGTTCTTCAGACTGTGCAGCGGTGCAGGTATCTGACCTCCCCTGTTGATGAAAACAGACGGAGAGAATTTATTCACGGGCATAACGGGGCCCTTTCCGAAAAGGCCGCCCCAGTCGAGCTCATCGCCGACTTCCTTGCCTATTGCGGGTATGACTCTTACTGCGGTGGTCTTGGAGTTGACCATGCCGATAGCAGCTTCATCTGCGATTATACCGGATATAACATCTGCGGTGGTATCGCCGGGTATGACTATCATATCAAGGCCCACAGAGCATACCGCTGTCATTGCCTCAAGCTTCTCTATCAGCAGAGAGCCGCTCTGAGCCGCTGCGATCATACCTGCATCCTCAGACACGGGAATGAACGCGCCCGAAAGGCCGCCTATACGCGAGCATGCCATGACGCCGCCCTTCTTCACAGCGTCGTTGAGCATGGCAAGGCACGCTGTAGTACCTGCGCAGCCGCACTTCTCAAGGCCCATCTCCTCGAGTATATACGCCACACTGTCGCCGACAGCGGGAGTAGGCGCGAGAGACAGGTCCACAATGCCGAAGGGCACGCCGAGACGCTCGGAGGCAGTCACGCCCACAAGCTGTCCGACTCTTGTTATCTTATAGGCGGTCTTCTTTATGATATCCGCCAGCATATTTATATCTGCATCAGGGTACTTCGAGAGGGCGGAACGTACAACGCCCGGGCCCGATACGCCGACATTGACTATGCAGTCAGGCTCGCCGACGCCGTGGAAAGCGCCCGCCATGAAGGGGTTGTCATCCACCGCATTGCAGAATACGACCAGCTTTGCAGCACCGAAGCAGGCATTGTCGGCTGTCTTCTCGGCAGTCTCACGGACTATCTGTCCCATGAGCTTCACCGCATCCATGTTTATACCCGTCTTTGTAGAGCCGATATTGACAGACGAACACACGCAGGATGTCTCCGCAAGTGCCTGGGGTATCGAACGTATAAGTCTTTCATCGCCTGCAGAGAAGCCCTTCTGCACAAGCGCGGAATATCCGCCTATGAGGTTGACGCCGCACTGCTTTGCCGCTTTCTCCATGGTATGAGCAAATTTCACGGGAGATGCATCGCAGGAAGCGGATATCATAGCGATCGGAGTTACGGAAAGCCTTTTGTTGATTATGGGTATGCCGTATTCCTTTTCTATCTGCTCGCCTACGGGCACAAGCTTTTCCGCTCTGCGGCATATCTTGTCATATACCTTGCCGCAGGCAACGTCTATATCACTGTCGATACAGTCGAGAAGGGATATGCCCATGGTTATCGTGCGTATATCCAGGCACTCGTTCTGTATCATTCTTATGGTTTCAAGTATATCGTATGCGTTTATCATGCGTTTCTCCTGTCAGCCTGTCAGATGGTGTGCATCGTGTTGAATATATCCTCGTGCATGGTATGTATCTTGAGTCCCATGCTGTCACCGAGGGCAGTGAGCTTATCCTGAAGCTCAGAGAATGTGCCGCTGAGCTTTGTGATATCAACGAGCATGATCATGGCGAACATATCCTGAAGCACGCTCTGTGTGACCTCGGTCACATTTGCGTTGTTCTCTGCACATATTGAGCTGACCTTGGCGAGTATGCCTACTGCGTCCTTGCCTATAACGGTTATGACTGCTCTCATAAAAAACACTTCCTTTAAAAAACTCTTTTAATCATATCACTATCATATGTATACAATGTTGCTATATTATATCCTGTAAATTAACAATATCAGTTTACCGTGGTGCCGTTCTCTCCGAGAGGTATCTTGTGGTCAAGGCCGACGAATTTACCGTTTCTCTGCCAGAGGACTTCCTTCACAAAGTTGTACTTATCCTCATCCCATGTGACGAAATCATCCTTCACAAGTCCGCCTGTATCGCCCGAATTGGCATTGAAGCACCAGAAGGTATGATGCAGATGCTTCTCCTTTATAAGCTTGCGGCAGTAGGTCATCCATTTCAGGTTGGGCTGTGTCATAAATCCGCCCCATTCGCCTATAAGGAGGGGCGCGGTACCGCTGTCGTAGATATAGAGCCAGTTGTCGTTCCAGGCTTCCTTCTTGAGCTTTTCGTAGTCGTAATCGCCCTTGAACCACTGCTGCTCATACACTGCAGGGCCGTAGTCATGGGGAGAGTATACCAGCTTGTTCTGATATTTTCCGAGATCGACGGGATGATCCTTCACGCCCCTGAGATTTCCGCCCCACCATGTGGAATAGTAGTCCGACGGATCTGTTGATGAGAAACTGCCGTTCTTCTTGGTATCAACGGGGTATATCTCTATACCCTCAACCATTACAAGTACATTGGGATTCTTCGAGAGCACCGCATTTGCAGCCTTCTCAGCGGCGTATTTTCAGTTGTCAGCGTCCTTGCTGCCGTCCCACTTTGCACGGGGAGATTCGTTTGCCTTGCCGTGAGGCTCGTTCTTGAGATCATATGCTATGATCGTATCATCGTTCTTATACCTGTCCGCAAGCCAGGAAAGGGCTGACAGATACTGTGCCTCGGTCACGCTGCCCTCATACCACATCGGCTTCATATGCCCCATGGAATCGGTCTGCGCTGAGTGTATATCTATCATTATCTTCAGGCCGTTCGCCCTGCACTGCCCTACCACATAGTCAAATATCTCCAGGCTGTTCATATCGGTCAGATAGGAATTTGTGGCATGGTTGTAGTTTGCCTCGGGATAGGAGCCCTTTGCCCAGTTGTTGACAAGCTCCGCGGAGAAGGGTACTCTCAGCAGATTGAAGCCGTGATCGGCAATGGCGGATATAGAGGAGTTCAGGTCGCATGCCCATAATCCGTCAAATGTATTGGTGCCTGTATTGTATCCGAACCAGTTGACACCCGTGAGCCACACCTCATTACCGCTGCTGTCAACTATTTTGTTGCCCTTAACATAGAGCCAGTCATCCGTAGTCGGGGCGGGTACATCCTTTGCGGGCGTTGTCACCGCCTGCGCGCCGCCACCTCCGCCGCCGTTGTCCCATGAAGGAGCAGAGCCGAAGGTACATACCACAGATGCCGCGGATACGCCTATCTCATCGGGATTTTTCACGATCATACCGAAGGATGCATCTCCGCCGGGGGCGATGCTCTTGTTGAAATCAACAGGGCCTGCGGTGATATTCCCTCCAGATGCGGATATCTCGGTGTTCCAGGACTGGTCTACCGAAGCCTTTCCCGAAGGTATCGTGACCGTCCAGCCGTCAACATACTTCTTGCCTGTATTCTTTACCGTAACATCGAACTGCGCAAAATCCGCGGTGCCGTCATTCCAGCCGCCTGTTTTCTTCACAGACACCGTAACATCGCCGCTCTGAGCCTGTGAGGCATCTTTTTTGAGAGGTGCGGCGGTCTGTTCTGTCGCGGCATCGGTCTGTGCAGGCTGAGCCGCTGTCTGTGCCGCTGTGACGACAGGCTGTGTCTGTTCTGCCGCTGTGGTCGTTGCGGCTGTTTCATCCTTTTTATCTGATCTGAACATCACATCGGTATCCGCCGAGGTATGCACCCCTCCGCCGCCGTAGGGATCGCCCTTGTCGGGTACAGCGGTGATGACCGGTGTTTTCTCCGTAGTTACAGCAGTTGTTACTGCAGGAGGCTCGGGAATCGTTTCTGTCACATCGACAGGCTCATCAGCCCTTGAGCAGGCAGATGCTTGTAAACACATAAGCGCCGCAAGCAATGCGGAAGTATTCCTTTTCATACCGTTTCCTCCGTAATACAGCGCGGATATTCATTATGTCATACACGCTGTTTATGAATATACAGACTTTATTATACCATATCCTTCCGAGTTAATCAAGACCTTTCACCCATTTTGATCGGCAGTGCCGACAGCCTCCTCGCAGGTGCATTCTATGGCGCCAGCCTGATCTGCGGCACGGTACCCTTCGTTTCGGGAACAGGAACACACACTGCT
>CACZPE010000010.1 GCA_902782875.1 uncultured Ruminococcus sp.
GCCCGTCGCGGCAACGGGGCTGCGGCTCTTGATCACGGGGTATATTACTTCGCCCATGGTATCCTCCCTGTAACGTTGTTTAATTTTATTATACATTATATCCTGATCCAAAGGAGAGAAATGATATGAACAAATCACGCCTTTTCTGTGACGGCTGGGAATTTTCCAAAAATCCCATAGATACATCCTGTGAGGAAGCCGCAGACTGGCATCCCGTTGATATACCCCACGACTGGATGATATATCAGACCCGGGATCTCTATGAGACCTCTACCGGATGGTACAGAAAGACCTTCACGTCGCAGGCTGCAGAGGGCAGACGCACTGCCGTGCGCTTCGAGGGCGTGTATATGGATTCAAGGGTGTATGTGAACGGCACACTTGCAGGGGAGTGGAAATACGGATATTCCACCTTTGAGTTTGACATAACCTCCCTTATCCATAAAGGCGAGAACGAGATCGCCGTGCGTGTAGATTACCGCAGTCCCAATACGCGCTGGTATTCGGGCGCAGGAATATTCAGGGATGTATATATAAAGGAATATGAGCCCGTACATATTGCTCCGGACGGTATATATATAAGCACCTCGGGCGACGAAGTACAGGTCACGGTGGAATGTGAACGCCCCTGTGATACTGCTGTCGATGACCTTTCCCTTACCGTGCGCATAGCAGGTGACGGGATACTTGCGGAAAGGACAGTGCCTGTATGTGCCTGTGATATAAGCTCGGTGCCCGTACCCATAAGACATGAGGGCATGAAGTTTTCGTCAAATACCGTGTCCTTTGTGCTTGACGGAGTTAAAAAATGGGATATCGACGATCCCGTGCTGTATACCGCGGAGGTCATACTGAGCAGCGGCGGCACACCTGTACATGAAGAGAATGTCCGCTTCGGTTTCAGGGATATGCGCTTTGATACAGACAAGGGATTTTTCCTCAACGGCAGACATGTGAAGATCCACGGCTGCTGCGAGCATCACGACAACGGCGCGCTCGGCGCAGCATTCAACCGCAGCGCTTTCAGAAGAAAGCTTGAAAAGCTCCGCGCCATAGGCGTCAATGCGATAAGGACAAGCCATAATATGCCTGCTGTGGGCGTTCTTGAGCTTGCCGACGAGATGGGATTCCTGGTGCTCGACGAAGCATTTGATATGTGGGAGTTTCACAAGACGGAGTATGACTATGCGGGATATTTCACTGAATGGGTGGAAAAGGACGTGGCCTCGTGGATACGCCGCGACAGGAATCATCCGTGTATAATAGGCTGGTCGCTGGGCAATGAGATATACGACACACACGCAGGCGAACACGGCCAGGAGATAGCATCAAGGCTCGTTTCGCTGGTGCGTATGCACGATCCGCGGTGCAACGGCTTTGTGACCATAGGCTCGAACTATATGCAGTGGCCGAATGCTCAGAAATGTGCAGATATAGTCAAGCTTGCGGGCTACAACTATACAGAGAGGCTTTATGAGGAGCATCACAAAGCCCATCCCGACTGGTTCATATACGGGTCGGAGACAGCGTCCACACTGCAGTCAAGGGGAATATACCATTTTCCGCTTGAACAGACTGTGCTCACCGATGACGACAAGCAGTGCAGTGCCATAGGCAACTGCTATACAGGCTGGGGCTCAAGGAACACCGAGGCAAATATAATCGCTGACAGGGATGCGCAGTTCTGCGCGGGTCAGTTTATATGGACGGGCTTTGACTATATCGGCGAGCCTACTCCCTATGATACGAAGAACAGCTATTTCGGCCAGTTCGATACAGCAGGGTTCCCCAAGGACAGCGCGTATATCTACAGGGCTGAGTGGACAGACTACAGAAAGTCGCCCTTTGTACATATATTCCCGCACTGGGATTTTTCCGAAGGCGATATTATCGATGTCAGGGTGACCACCAATGCACCTAAGGTAAAGCTGTTTTTCAGAGCCGACAGTGATAAGGAAAACGCACTGCCAATAGATTCGGCGATATTCCTCATAGCCGAAAAGGATATAGACCATATACACGGCAAAGAGCTGACGCTTGACTGCAAGCTTGTGTATATGAAAGGCGAGGTCACTGCCGTCGCATATGATGAGGACGGCAGTGAGGTCGCACGTGATACGGTGAGATCCTTCGGCGATGCGGAAAAGATAATGCTTGAGCCCGAGAGCGATACCCTGAAGGCTGACGGCAGGGACCTTATCTATGTGGATATATCCGCTGCGGACAAGGACGGGGTATTTGCGGCAAACGCAAATGACCGCATATTTGTCGAGGTCACGGGTGCAGGAAGACTGATAGGCCTTGACAACGGCGACTCTACGGACTATGAACAGTACAAGGGCACATCGAGAAGACTCTTCTCGGGCAGACTTGTTGCTATAATCGCCGCTACGGACAGAACGGGCGAGATAAAGCTCCGCGCAACATCTCCCTCCCTTGCCGCTGCCGAGATCACTCTCACGGCACTGCCCGCAGAGTATCCCGAGGGGATCACGAGCTTTGAGGAAAACACTCATACTGCCGCTCACTGCCCCGCAGAAGAAACGGATATACCCGTACGCCGCGTGGATTTCAGGACAGATATGGGAAGAAGCTTCCGCAAGGGGATGGAGGAGCTTGTGGTCGAGCCTGTGATATATCCCGCGAATGCGTCAGAGAGATATATCAATGAGATAAAGTACAGGATCACCACCCCTCTCGGAATAGAATCAAATCTTGCCATGATAACCGAAGAGGACGGCAAAATCAGGATACACTGCGCAGGTGACGGTGAATTCTGTCTGCGTGCGCTTGTATACAACGGTACTGAGCAGTGTCATATCATATCTGCAGTAACGTTTGATGCACAGGGTATAGGCTCTGCGGCGTTCGATCCGTATAAATTCATCCACGGCGGACTTCACGATATCGGCAGTGAGAATGTTGTCAGCGGCATAGAAAAGGGCGTATCCTTTGCGCATGAGGACAGCTGGTTCGGCTTTGAGAACGTGGATTTCGGTCCTCTCGGCAGCGATATCATAACCATACCCATATACTCAAACAGCAATGATCCTGTGAAGCTGGAGATATATGACAGCACGCCCGACGGCGGTGAGCTTCTCGGCAGCTTTATCTATGATCTTGCACCGCAGTGGATGACTTATCAGCCTGTCACCTACAGGCTGAACAAGAAGCTTACGGGCATGCATACCATAGTTATGCGCTCCGCTGACGGATACAGCGTCAAGGGCTTTGAGTTCGGGCGGACAAGAAGAGAATTCTCAGAGATAAGGGCGACGGACAATACAAACATCTACGGCGACAAATTTACCGTGGGCGAGGATGCAGTCACGGGCATAGGAAATAACGTGGTGCTTGATTTCGGCGAATTCGACTTCACGGAGAAGCAGCCTGAAAAGCTGTATATAACAGGCAGAACGCCGCTGCCGGTGAACTCCGTGCATCTTATCGCAGGCGGCGATGAAAACAGGCGCATACTCTGTGAATTCACACATTCGGACGAATACACCGAGCAGTGCTTTGATATTGACCTGAGCGGAAAGTGCAGCATATCCTTCGGATTTCTGCCCGGAAGCGACTTTGACTTCAGGTCGTTCAGATTTGAATAATGTAAAAAACACCGCCTCTCGTGAACTCACGGGAGGCGGTCGTCTTTACCTTGCATCAGTAGTCGTAATCATCATAATCATCGTAGTCGTCATAACCATAGTCATCGTAGTCGCCGTAATCGTCGTAGTCATCATATCCGTCGTCATATCCGCCGTACTCATCGTCATATCCTGCCTCACCTGTGCCGTCGTCGAAGAGCACCTCACGGTTCTCATACCTGAATGCTACGATGTCGGTGTCATAGTAGTTGCCGTAGATGTCGTTTATGCAGAACGAGTAGAAATACATGCCCTCGTAAATATCGGAGTATATGATCCTGTCTCCTTCGTTGTAGACGTATTTGTCACCGGTGTATACGAATTCATCGTCTTCTCTGTCAAGTGAGAATGCATCGTATACAGGCTCTATGACATCGCCTGCGCTGAGCTTTGTGCCCTTTCTGCCGACCGCGCCGCTCTCGCTGATGGGGTCGCATATGTCTATTATCTCTGTCTTTCCTGTGTCATAGTAATACGCAAAGCGCAGGGACTTCTCCTTACCGTTGACGAGAACGGATGCTGCATATATATCGTATCCCTCACACAGCTCAGAGGGGAATACCGCCAGGTTCTGTCCGTCGGGCAGCGAGAACCATCTGCCGTCAAAGGAATCGGTGAATACACCGCTGTCCCAGTCCTGATCGACCTCAGTAGTGCTGCCGAGACTGTATACTGTGTTTTCTTCCTCGATATATCCGTATACAAAAGCCTCTACATAGTCGGTGTTGTCAAGGGAATCCTCCGAGAGGCGGAAGCTGTAGTAGCCGTTGCTGTCGAATGCGGGCTCTGACAGGAAGGTCACGTCGCAGTTCTCGCCGGGTGTGAAGCTGTCGGCGTATGAGTATGTGTCGTCGGTATCATCCACGCTGTAGGTATAATCATCGCCGTAGTCCTCACCGTCGTAATCAACGTCATAGGAATCGATCCTGCCTATATTGTCATATCCGCTGATATTTCCCGAGCTTGACGCACCGTATGCCACCTTGTCCACAAGTGCCAGATAGTAGGGGCTTATGGCGATATCCTTGAATATCTTGAGCTCCGCCGAGCCCTCAAGCTGCAGAGGATAATACATCGACAGACCGCTTGCGGCTCTGTGATCGGAGCCGTTCTTTGTGTATACCACCGCACCGGCAAGAGC
>CACZPE010000011.1 GCA_902782875.1 uncultured Ruminococcus sp.
AAGGATGTTATATATGGCTTCTTCTGTTTTAAGAACCGAAAAACTCTGCAAATCATTTTCAAACGGCGGCACACAGCAGCACGTTATCAAAAATCTTGACCTTGATATATATGAGGGCGACTTCACTGTTATCATGGGCTCATCGGGCTCGGGAAAATCAACTCTGCTCTATGCACTGTCGGGCATGGACAAGCCCACTCTCGGCAAGGTATTCTTCGGAGACACACAGATACAGGACTATACCAACGATGAGCTGGCACAGTTCAGACGCGGCAACTGCGGATTTGTATTTCAGAGCGTATACCTCCTTGATGATCAGACAGTGCTCGACAATGTGCTGACAGGTGCGCTTATCGTGCAGAAGAATACACCGGAGCTTGTGAACAAGGCAAAGGCACTCCTCAAAAAAGTCGGACTTACCGAGGAGGACCGGAAGAAATATCCCAATCAGCTCTCCGGCGGTGAGGCGCAGCGTGTGGGCATCGTGAGGGCTGTGATAAACGATCCGAAGATACTATTCGCAGACGAGCCTACCGGTGCTCTCAACTCCGCATCAAGCCGCGATGTGCTGGATATATTCACAGAGATACACCAAAACGGTCAGAGCATCGTTATGGTAACGCACGATCTGAAAACGGCTCTCAGAGGCACAAGAGTGCTCTATCTGCGGGACGGAGGTGTGGTAGGCGACTACAGTATGCCGCCCTACAGGGAGGACGACAAGGAGCGCCGCGCGGGTTTAACGGCATTCCTTGAAAATATGGGCTGGTAATGATAAGAGGTAGATATAATGAATAATATTATCCGCCTGTCCCTGTTCAGGCTGAAAAAGAACAGGAAAGAGGCGATCGCCATCGCCTTTCTGACTATGGTGACATCCATGATGCTCACGGTGTTTGCAGTAAACTCCACAAAGATGGACAAGGCGTTTGATGACAGCTTTGAGGCATCGGGCTCATACAATACCGTTGTTATGATAGATAAGGAGAAATACCGTGACGAGTACCGCGATCTGCTCGAGCAGGAATACGGCATAGATGATATTGTCGAGCGGGATATCGTATATCCCGAATTTATGGATGTGGTGTATCCGAGCGACGAAAAGAGCATATCTTTGCTTGAATTTGTAACGGAAAAGACCGAAAGAAAAATAGAAAGCTTTACAAAGCGGGAGCAGCTCCCCGAGGAGGAGATAGCAGAGCTTTCTCATCCGATATGGCTGCCCGTGTATTTCAGTGTGAGCAAGGGCTGCAAGCCGGGAGATACGATCACCTTGAGCAGCGGCGGGAAGGACTATCCCTTTGAGATAGCGGGATTCTATGAAACGGGACTTCTTACAAACGAGCGCGGTTATGGGCAGAAGTGCGTGATCTCCGACAGCGACTATGCACTGTTTGCTACCATATTCAGCAGCAGCGGCGGAGTGAAAAGAACGCTGTGGTTCAACAGCGGTAAGGATTTCAGCTACGAAGTTTTCATGAAGCAGTGTACGGAGGTATCCTATGAGAATTTAGCGCCTTATTTTTCCTGCATGACATCAAAGGAAGAAAAGGAACTGGAGCTTATGTTCCTTACCATGTTCATGGGCTTTATGTGCGCATTCTCCCTTATCACGATGCTGTCAGCTCTATTGATGATAATGCACAGGATATCCGATGACATCGAGGATCAGATGCAGCAGATAGGCGTGCTCGAAGCGCTGGGCTACACTGCACGGGAAATCTCTCTCTCCTATGTCTTTGAATATGTGATATGCGGCGGCATAGGTGCTGTGACAGGCTCAATAGCTTCGCTGCTTGTAGATCCGCTGATGAACATCGGCGTACAGAGTATGATGGGGCGCAGCGTCAGGGGGTATACAGACCCGCTGGTGATGATCGCCGTGCCTGTTTTCATCACCGTTCTTGTGATAGTTTTCGCACTGATAAAGGCGGCAGCAGTGAAAAAATATCCTCCGGTAGTGGCATTCAGAAAGGGCATAAAAACTCATCATTTCGGCAGGAACATACTGCCCCTTGAAAAGGCAAAGGGCAATATAAACATCACCCTTGCGATGAGGAGCTTTTTAAAGGACATAAGGTCGTCGGTCGGCACAGCGGTATGCACCACTGCGGCAGGCATTGCCATAATGTTCTGTATCACAGGAGCATGGGCTTTCAAGGACGGGGCGAAGTCCTTTGAGGTCATGGAAAATGTGGATCAGACCGTGCAGGTGACGCTTACAAACGGCACAGATCCGTATAAGGTAAGGGATGAGATAGCCTCTATGCCGGAGGTGAGGAAGGCACTCGTCACCTACAAGGAAAAGTATTATTCAGTGAAGGGCTCTGACATACAGGGCACTGTGATAGTATATAAGGACTACAATGATTCGGAGAGCATAGGGCTTTTAAGAGGACGGCTCCCGGAGCATGACAATGAGGTTGTCATCACAATACGCAGGACAAATGAAACGGGACTGGATATAGGCGACAGCATAGTGATAGAAGGCAGCAGCATAGACTGCAAGTATGTCATCACGGGCATAACCAGTACGCTTTACAACAACGGCATGATGATGCTTCTCACAGAGGACGGCTACAGGCGCATGGAGGTAAATGCACGTCCGAATATCATATCGGTATATCCTGCGGAGGGCGTTACGGAACGGCAGTTTATAAACGCTCTCTATGAAAAGTACGGTTTGAGCGTAAAGGACAGCATGAGCCTGTCGGGCGGTGCAGGAGATCTTGAGGAGCGCATACGCTCTGCTGCAGATGAAAAGATAGCTATGCTTGTGTCAAATTACGGTGTTACGAATACCGACTATGCCATAGTCGTGGGTGATAAGGTGATAACAGGCAACAGCAGGCACTTTGTCATCAAAGATACTTTTGCAATGAGGGAAACGGGTGAGCAGTCCCTTGCAGCGGTAGGAGCAGTATCGAAGTACGGCAGTGCAGGCGGAGCTGTGGTCATAACCATAGTGGTGGCGGTCATTCTGGGACTCATCGTATCATCGGATGTGAAAAGGCAGCGTCACAGCCTCGGCGTAATGAAAGGGCTGGGCTATTCCTCGAAGGATCTTATGACACAGATGGCAATAAAGATAATGCCCGTGACGGTGGTATCGCTTACCATAGGTGCCTTCCTCGGGGGCTGGCTTTTCAAGGAGTTCTTTATGGTAGTTTTCGG
>CACZPE010000012.1 GCA_902782875.1 uncultured Ruminococcus sp.
AAACAGCAAGTTCTGCAAATCACAGGCAAACCGCAGGGTGCGCCGCACTTCCGATATCGCAGACGGCAGCAGCTTTCGCAAGGTGTATGACACATGGAGCATATGCGACTGGCGCGTTCTCGGCAGTGAAGAGGACTTCATGCGCGACTGGGAGCGCGACCTTCATGGATATTACCGCAGAAAGAGGATACTGAGCAGGAAACAGGCTCACCGCAGATGGCTGAAATTATACAGGATGAAATGATGACCGCAAGGCGGAAGGTGATAATATGCTGAACAAAGGTATGACCGCTCCCGATTTCACACTGCCCGACAGCAGCGGGACTATGCACTCATTGTCGGAATTCAGGGGAAGTAAAGTACTGCTTTATTTCTATTCAAAGGACGGCACATCGGGCTGCACCAGACAGGCACAGGGATATGCAGAGCTGTATGAGTCTTTCCGTGACAGGGGTGTTGTTGTCATTGGCATCAGCAAGGACAGCACAGAATCCCACGGGAGATTTATACAAAAATATTCCCTGCCGTTTCTGCTTCTCTCGGACACTGACCATACTGTACTTGAAATGTACGATGTGTGGAAGGAGAAAAAGTCGGGCGGAAAGATATCTATGGGCACTGTCAGGACCACATATCTTATCGATGAGAACGGCATGATAATCTATGCAAATGACAAGGTAAAGGCCGCCGAGGATGCGGCCGCCATGCTCTCGCTGCTATGAAAAAGCGTCTTATATACGGCCTTTTCACAGCTCTGCTTCTGGGCACGGAGATACTTATCGCCCTTTTTGCACACGGTCCTGTGCGCAGCTACCTGGGTGATGTGCTTGTGGTGATACTTATCTATACTCTTCTGCGCACGATATCCCCCGAACGCCCGAAAAGCCGTTATATACTCCCGTCATTGATACTTATATTTTCATTTGCTGTGGAATTCCTGCAGCTGTGGGGATTCTGCGACAGGCTCAGCATCACGGACAAATTCTTAAGGACACTGATTGGCACAAGCTTTTCGGTCACCGATCTGCTGTGCTATGCGGTCGGGATAATACCGTGCTTTCTGTATGAAATCTTTATAAGAAAAGACGGGAGAGTTTTATGAGATCATTTTTCTTTATGCTGCTGTTTATTGCAGCAGTCATACTTCTCGGGATATTTACGATAAAGCTGAAAAGAAAAAACCGGCAGATGTTCTCGGATGCGTTTGAACAGCTTATGCAGGAAGCTGCAGACAATACTGACACAGAAAAAAACGCCGTAAAAGCCACGGCAGCCCCGGCACCTGTGTTCGTACCGGAACATATGGATATATCCGATGCTGTCATACCACAGAATATGAGCTTTTCGGAGGAATTTGAACTGCTTACACATCTTGCAGAAAAATATCCCGATGAAATCCGCCTGCAGTTTTATGTACCGTCTGATGAAGACACGATAAGAGGTTTTGAGAGTCGTGTCGGTACGATGACAGATGAACTGAGAGCACTGTACCGCTTTACGAACGGTTTTTCACTTGATGCAGGCTCACTGGAGATATATCCTCTTGAGACCGTTGAACGTGAATCTCATTATGAATACGAATGGGGCAATGAAGAGGACTATCTTGTGATCGGCGATATGATAGGTGACGGAGAACTCATCATACTTGACCGCAGGACGGGACATATAATAACAAACGATCACGGAGAGATAGATGATCATGAGACCCTGTCCGATCTCATAGACTATATCATAGATCTGTTCGTTGATATCAGTGACGAAAAGATATGAATATCGCAGGGAACTGCAGCTAAAAAAGGAGGGGTAATATGCTCGCACTACAAGTCATAAGGATGTACTGGAAAAAGCCCGACAGGTCGCCCGGGGGTGCCGTCATCCGAAAGGGATACTATCACCCTGAAAGAGTTCAGCCGGAGATCATAAACAAATACATATCCGCTGACAACATAAATGATTGTTTTCTGCAGAGATCATATTACCGTCAGGAGGGCGAGGTCATCACAGAACATCAGTGGAACAGGGCCATGGCGGAAAAGGCTCTGACTTATGAGCGCCCGGTTACCCCCCTGAAGCAGAGAGAGGAAAAATACCGCAGGGATATGCTGAGCATCGGCAGCCGCGAAAAAGAATACACGGGGGTATTCCTCCCCTGTGAGGATATAGATATCCCGGGGATAGAGCTTGAAAAGCATGATGATCATTACAGCGTCATATGGTACTCCCTCGACAGCGGCTACAAACCCGTAAGGACGGGAAAGAACATAAATTTCCGCAAAAAAGGCGCACATACTCGCGGAAAGCAGATAAAATGCGAGAAAGCATTTGATCTTTACGCGGGAGAGGCGGGCAGGCTGATGTACAACTACCGCTGGTCGGGCTCAAACGGTCAGCGTTACGAGCTGTACTGCATATACGCCGTGAATGCCGACAGTCTCACTCCCGATATATTCATCAGGGAATATGACAAGGTATATGAGGATATGGCGCATCTTTTCTGACAGCTTAAAGGAGCGGATATAATGAAAAAGAGCATAATCATTCTTTCGGCGCTGCTGCTTGCTTCATGTGCAAAGGCTCCCGTACAGCCCGAGGCAGGCCTGACGGAACAGACCGATACATCCGTGCAGACTCAG
>CACZPE010000013.1 GCA_902782875.1 uncultured Ruminococcus sp.
GATACGAACAGCGATATGCCGAGATATACGATAAGTACTCCTATGAAAAGGGACGCAAGATATTCCGTTCTGCCGTGGCCGTAGGGATGCTCCTTATCCGCCGGCTTTGTAGCCGCTTTATAGCCGAGTATAGTCACCAGACTGCTCACGCAGTCGGAGATATTGTTGAAAGCATCAGATACTACCGCGATAGATCCCGATACAGAGCCTATCAGAAGCTTGGCAACGCTCAGCAGCACATTGCATACTATCCCGACTATACCGGTCATAAGGCCGTATCTTCGCCTTACCGACGCATTCCTGAAATTCTCACTGTCCTTCACAAACAGCCTTATCAGCAGTTCAGTCATTACTCCGCCTTCTTTTCGGGCTTTTTGTTCACAAGGTTCATAGCCTTTTCGGTCTCGCCGTTTACCATCAGCTTTATGGCTTCGACTGCAAGATCTGTTGCATCATGCATTGCAGGGAGCACCTCCGAGGGGAAATTCCCGAGCACCCAGTTTGCAAGATCATAATCCTTGTGAGGCTTTGCGCCAACTCCTACCTTTATTCTCGGGAATTCATCGCTTCCCGTGAGATATATTATCGATTTTATCCCGTTATGGCCGCCGTCGCTGCCCTTTTTGCGTATACGCAGCCGCCCGGGATCGAGATTTATGTCATCATAGCATACTATGACTTTTTCGATGGGTATCTTATAGAAATTCATAGCCTCGACCACAGCCTGACCGCTGTTGTTCATGAATGTTGTCGGCTTCATGACAATGCAGCGCTTTCCTGCGATCACAACATCGGCCGTAAGTGACTTGAATCTCAGCTTCTTTATCTCAAAGCCGCATTTGTCAGCGAGGGTGTCAACAGTCATATATCCCGCGTTGTGTCTGGTGTTTTCATACTGTATACCCGGATTCCCGAGCCCTACCACGAGATATTCCACAGGCCCCATAGCCTCTTCTGCAGCATCACGTTCCTTATTCAGCTTGTCGAACACATCAAATATGCTCAAAACTATCTCTCCGTTTCTTTCATTATGGATGTATCTGTATGTTATATGAACAGCCCTGCCTCGAAAGGGTTCCTCGGCAGGGCATATCTTTACTTATTGAACAGCGGAGAAATAGGCTTGTCGTCGTATATTCTCTGTATTGCCTGAGCAAATACGGGAGCAACGGGAAGCACTGTTATCTTGTCTATCTTCTTCTCCGGCGGGAGAGCGATAGTATCAAGAACAACTATCTCCTTTATAACGCTTTCCTTTATGCGCTCTATAGCAGGGCCCGAAAGTACGCCGTGTGTAGCGCAGGCTGTCACGGACTTTGCGCCGCCCTTTTCAACAATAGCCTTTGCAGCGTTGCAGAGAGTACCCGCTGTATCTATCATATCATCGACAAGTATTACATCCTTGTCCCTTACATCGCCTATGATGTTCATTACCTCGCTGACATTCGCCTTCTGTCTGCGCTTGTCAACAATGGCAAGAGGAGCTTCAAATCTTGCAGCGAAGTTTCTCGCTCTTGTTACCGAGCCGAGGTCGGGAGATACTATTACGGTATTCTCCTTCTGATCCTTGAACTTCTCGATAAAATAGGGAACGAGAAGGGGCACGCCGAGCAGATGATCCACAGGAAGATTGAAAAATCCCTGTATCTGCGGACAGTGGAGATCCATAGAGAGCACCCTGTCTGCACCTGCCGCTGTGATTATATCAGCAACAAGCTTTGCAGAGATGGGATCTCTTGCCTTGGCCTTTCTGTCCTGCCTTGCATATCCCATATACGGGATAACAGCAGTGATGCGGCCTGCAGAGGCTCTCTTGAAAGCGTCGATCATGATCAGCAGCTCCATGAGATGGTCATTTACCGGATAGCTTGTGGACTGCACCACGAAAACATCCGAACCTCTGACGCTTTCCTTGATAGACACACTTACTTCACCGTCAGAGAAAGTCACTACCTCTGACTGTCCGAGCTTCAGACCGAGAGCATCAGCAATCCCCTGTGCTACAGCAGGATTGGAATTTCCCGTGAAGATCTTGATGTCCTTGCCGTGAATGTTCATACATTTCCTCCTTAAATCATACCTTTTTATTTAAAAACAAGATATGCCTGCGCTTTTGCCCCGTAAAAGCGGTACGGAGCGGATCATCAGCCCTTGCTGTTCTTCAGTATCCTTCCCTTCAGTCTCTTTTCTCCGAATCCCTGTACAGTCCTCGTCTCGCCTCTCTCAACGGCAAGAGCACCGTCAGGGACATCTCTTGTAATAGTAGAACCTGCACCTGTATATGCCGCATTGCCGATATTCACAGGAGCAACAAGGTTCGTATTGCAGCCGATGAAGGCGTTATCGCCGATCACCGTGCGGAATTTCTTCTCTCCGTCATAATTTGCGGTAGCGACACCGCAGCCGAAATTGACTCCGCTTCCCACATCGCTGTCGCCTACGTAGGTAAGATGGGAAACAGATGTATTCTCGCCGATAACGGAATTCTTTATCTCGACAAAATCGCCGATCTTAACGCTGTCCTTTATAACAGTACCCGGGCGCAGCTGTACAAAAGGCCCGATGCTCACATTATCGCCGACAACGCTGTCATGGCTCTGTACGCTGTTGAGCTTTGAACCCCTGCCCACTCTGGTATTGTCAAGAACACAGTTGGGACCGATAACGGAATTCTCACCTATCTCGGAATCTCCTGTAATTATGGTACCCTGGAGTATTTTAGCTCCCGGAGCCACTCTCACATTCCTGCCGATGGTGACGCCGTCAGAGGATGCAAACTCCACGCCCTCATCGAGCAGCTTGTTTATTATCATTGCTCTTGCCCTGTCGTTGAGCATAAGCAGACCTCTGCGGTCATTTGCTCCAAGCACGGTATCCGGGCTCGATGAAGTAAATGCATTAGCCTTATGGCCTTCACTCAGGAGTATATATACCGTATCAGTAAGATAGTACTCACCCTGGGCATTATTTGGACGAAGCTTTCCGAGAGAATCCAGAAGCCTTTCAGCCCTGAACCAGTACGCTCCGCTGTTTACTTCCCTGATCCTGCGCTGCTCATCGGTAGCATCCTTTTCTTCAACTATGGCGCTTATACCGTTCTCAGAACGGATTATCCTGCCGTATCCGTGAGCATTCTCAAGCTCAGCGGTGATAACTGTGACATCATCCTTCTGATCCCTGTGCTGCCACAGTGAAGCGAGAATAGTTTCCTTATCTATAAACGGAGCATCACCGTTCAGTATCAGAACATCCTTGTGCTTGCGCTCAGAGAGCCAATCTGAAGCCATCATAACCGCATGGCCCGTACCTCTGCGCTCAGACTGCAGTACATGGTCAAACTTATCGCCTATATGTCTTTCTATCACCTCATGATTGAAGCCTGTCACTACGCATATATCAGTGATCCCGGCCTCTTCACAGGCACCTGTCACCCAGTCGAGCATGGGTACGCCGAGCACCTCGAACATAGGCTTGGGCAAATCGGATCTCATTCTCTTTCCCTGTCCGCCCGCAAGAACTATAGCACAAGTATCGTTCATCAATATCTTCTCCGTTTCACAAAGGATGACCAGCTATAAACCATCTATAATAGTATCATGTGTATTATCAGCGGAATGCTACCGCCGTTTGTCATAAACAGACATCTGCACGCATGAGGCAGATGACACTACGAGTTTATTATATCCCATTATCCCCCTTTTGTCAATAAGCTGTTTGGCTTTAGTTGCTATTTGCACCGTCTGTCAGCGTGTTTTCAGCGATATGACAAAATTACAGCGTGTACCGGCGCAGTCATTTGACAAAAAAGCAAGGCAGGTATATTTTTCTTTATAAAAAGTACATTTCTTTACTATCTCTCCCCTGATATGCAGAAATGCGCAGTTTATTCACAATTTGAAGGCAGTATACTCAGCAACGTAACCTGCGTTGACAAATACGTCAAATATCGCATAAATATTTTCATATAATTTCACATAATTTACAATAGAAAAATCAAGTGTTTTCTGATATAATAAAGTTGTTGCATTGTGTGCCTACACAATGGGGTACGGCAAGCTGCCGTACTAATTCATCATCGTATGGAGGTAGATTCCCAATGGCAAACAAATGGGTGTACATGTTTAAAGAGGGCGACATGACAATGCGTAACCTTCTCGGCGGTAAAGGCGCAAACCTTGCTGAGATGACAAGCATCGGTCTTCCCGTTCCTCAGGGCTTCACCATCACTACTGAGGCTTGC
>CACZPE010000014.1 GCA_902782875.1 uncultured Ruminococcus sp.
AAATGCCCGTTGATACAGAGGAACGAAGCTTCCGCACTTACTGAACAATTTTAAAGCATTCTGATCTGTTGTGGGGAAATCATCATGAAGATTATTAAATCAAGGATAATCAGAGCAGTATTATGTATAGATGCTGTATTAGTGCTGCTGATCATCGCCCTGATGCTTTGTTTACATTACCAGCATATAGATGATATGAAGAATTTTGCCGGGATGTTTCCGACTACAAACAGTTATCTGCAGAAAGAATACGGACATTATTTCAGTGACTCCCAGATACATATCCACGGATCTGTAAGGATAGTTTTTTCCATAGATGAGGACTTTCTGAACAGCAGAGGATACATAGAAGAACAGATCGAAGATAGTCTGTCTGCTGAAACAAATAAAATATATGCTCTTCTTACTGAAGACGGCACTAAAGACAGCGGAAAGACATGGTATCCGGATGCCGTATTCTTAACCTACAGGTATCATGACACCTACTACAATTTCGCCTATCACAGACCAATGATAAAGTCCGATGAAGTCTATTACTTTACCGTATAACACAAACAGCCCTGAGCAGGGCTGTTTCTTTATTCAGCTGCAGGAAAAGGAATGGCTATCTTTTACCGTCTTTGAGCAATGAAGCGCATACCGCAAGGAACGGTAGGTACATGAAGATAAGGCACAGCCTTTCCCATATGCCCTCATTGTCGATCACCGTACCCGCAAAGCTGTCCTTGTCCGACATCACAAACAGCACGAAGGATATTAGCGCCAATGCAAAGGATACCGCACCGAGAGCGGCTATGCCCCTTTCGCCGCCCTTGTATGACAGCAGCGACACGAGCAGCGGCACTGCAAGGAATGCCATAAAGCCCAGTGCAGAACCGATGCCGTGTATTATGGATGCGGGAGTGACTATATCCTTTGTCTCATTCACGCTGAAAAAGCAGGTGAAGATGCACGCCCCCACCGCAAATACCGAGATGCATGCCGCCATGATCCGCGCGGGTACGACGGATATCTCACGATAGCGGGAGTATACCGCAGGGAGCGCATATATAAACAGCAGCCCCTCTGCGAGCATCCATATATTAAACGGGAGCCTAACGGGACTTTGCGGGCTGCCCAGCGCACTTACCGACATTTTCAGGCTGCACCCGTCACAGAGCAGCGGCAGTATCCACGATACGAGGATATCCCCTGCCATTGCGGCTGCAAGCGCCGCCCACCCGTATCTGTATATCTTCTCCATAACGACCTCACAAACGGCTGTGCCGTTTTCTTTTTTGCCTGTCGTGCTGCAGTCCGCATATCTTGTCAATTATGGGAATTGACGATCTTCTTTACCACATCTGCCAGATTAAGAAAACCGTCCGCCTTGATTATGGCAATGCCCTGTCCCTCATCGCCGAGCACCACAAGGGAGTCGCCGGGCTTGATGCCGAATACCTTGCGTGCCTTGCCCGGAATGACTATCTGTCCCCTTTCGCCGACCTTCACCACGCCGAAGATATGCTTTCCCTTCGGCGGAGGCGGCAGACCCGTGTCCGCAGAGTCGAAATTCACAAGGTCATCGAGGGAAACGCCGAATACCCCTGCAATAGTGATGCTCTTTTCGATATCGGGCAGGGATTCCCCGCTTTCCCACTTAGCCACCGCCTGACGCGATACGCCGAGCCTGTCCGCAAGCTCTTCCTGTGTCATGCGGTTCAGCTTTCTTAGCTGATACAAGTTTTCACCGAACATTTTTCTTATCCTTTCGTTTTATACCAAGTACCGCCCATCTGAAGAACGGTATCCTTGATATGACTGCATTAAAGCCGAAGCCCACCGCAAAGCCTGCTACAAGGCTGAGCGCATATACCGCAGGAGCTGGCAGAAGTCCGGGCTTTGCAATGAACAGTGCCACTGCCGATATACCCATATAATGGAATATGTACAGCCCGAAGCTTCTCTTGTTCATCCACTTAGTAAATCCGTTCTCAAAGTCTGCGAACCTTGCTGCTCCGCCGAGTATCGCCATGCATCCGAAGTATGCATACATTGTGTAGAGCAGTGAGCGGTTGCAGGGTGCTTCTGCGTAATTCTGACCGAAGTATACCGCACAGAATGCGATGCACAGTGCTGCCGATACCGCCGCTGTATAAGGGAAGTACTTCTTCAGGAGCTCCATCACTTCATCGTGGCTGAAAATGAAGTACCCCAGCAGGAATGCGCACATATACAGACCCACACGGAATACCGTGATGGGCTGAATATTGAGTATCTGCGCCGACCCGAAGACCAGCAGGGACAGAATAGCAATAACTATGATATTTGCCTTTGCACCGACGTCCCACAGCCTGCCCTTTTCAAGCTTGCGTATGAGTACGAGCACCACCGAGAGTACCCACAGCAGCTGCAGGAACCACAGCACGCCCGAGCCCACAAATGCCATGATGATGTATTTCACGAAGCCCGGCACCTCATCAAGGCCGTTGCCCTTATCGAACGCACCGCCCATGGACATACTGATATATCCCTGTATGAACTGGAATACGAACAGGCCGAGCGTTGAGGGAACGAGCAGCTTCACGGTGCGGCTGCGTATGAATTCGCCGTCGGTATGAGAGTCAAGATACAGCTTTGCGCATATTCCCGACACCATGAACAGTACGGGCATCATCCACGGATATACGATGTACATGAAGATATCCCAGTACTGCACATCGACCTGCGTGATCCTGCCCAGACCGCCGGATACTTCCTCGGCATTGTACATAAAGAAAACATGGTAGAGTACGACTATTATCTGTGTGCCCCATCTGATATTATCAAGATAATGTTTTCTCATATAAGTCCCACCTTTGCAACTAAGTTTAACATTATTATATATCACTGCATGATATTTGTCCACCAAC
>CACZPE010000015.1 GCA_902782875.1 uncultured Ruminococcus sp.
CAAGCTTCTCTCTTGTGGTAAACAGAGATCTTACATTAAGCCCCGTCAGTATGACCGATATCGTGCCGCCCGTAAATGGTTCGCATTTATTTTTCCATAAAGCAAGGAGTTCCTTTTCAGTCCTTACTTTCTTTATTTCTTCGGTTATCTCAATGCTTATCTTTGTGATATTGCCTTTTATGGTCCTGCTGCTGTATGAATTCTTCTTGCTTGTAAGCGTCGTCCTGATTATATCCTTTATACTGTGTCCGAGTGTGCTTCTGTCATATCTGTAAACAGGTATCTCCATATCATCGGGTATACCGCCTGCGATCTCCTTGATAAGCGCAAATGCCTTTTCACGGCTTACGCCGAATGACATTATCATCGAACAGACTCCGCTTATATTCAGATACATCTGACCGCATACATCTGATATCAGGGGTATCGCCATGATATCACATATCTTCATCAGCATGCTGTAGGTCACAGGCGATACGGGTCTCAGAAATATCTCACCCACATTTGTTTTTGAAAGCAGGAGCTCTCCCCCGAGTGAATCGTTGATGTCAAAAAGCTCCCTGTTATTCTTATATAAAGTGGTCACGGGTCTTGACTGGAGTATATACACCTTTCCGCCAGCAACTGCCCATTCTATATCCCTGGGTGTACCGTCAGAGCTGATCTTGAGTGCATATCTGTAAAGCTTTTTGGCATATTTTTCAAGCTCGCTGCTGCCTTTATACGAATACCTCACGGCATCTATCCTGAAATCACCGTCCATGCCATCGCCCGAAACGAGTTTTTCGCCCGCTCCCTTTACATAGCTGCCTGTCATGACTCCCCTGTTTGATGTGACAGGATCGGCGGTGAAAAGCACTCCTGCGTAATCCGCAGGGATATATTCCTGTATGATCACGGCAGTACCGCCTGATGTTGTGCCTCTTTCGCGGGCATATACATCCACACGTTCATTTTTCGCAGAATGCACTACAGTATATACCGCCTTTTCTATATCGCGCACCTTTACATCAAGGACGGTCTCATATGCTCCCGCAAAGGAATCCTCATCGCCGTCCTCGCCTGCAGCCGATGAACGCACAGCGTAATTATGCATATGCGAAAGTACTGCCAGCATCTCATCAAATTCTTTCCTGGCCGGCGGCTTCATTTTTCCGTCTTCAAAAGCCTGTGCGGATATTACATATCCGTCAGGCACAGGCAGTCCGCGTCTTATCATTTCACCGAGGCTCTGAGCCTTGCCGCCGATATCGTATTTTATCCTGTCAGTTTCTTTTAAGCGACAGATATACATTACGCTCACTCCCCCAGATATCTTTCGATATTCTCAGTCACATACTTTCTGAGAGTATCTTCATCGGTAATATCCATACCCAGTTCCCTGAGTTCTTCATATCTCAGCACAGCAAGCTCATGTATGCTCGATATCTCAAATGCAATGATCCTGCATTCATTATCTGTCTTTCTGCCGCCGAAATGTTCTTTGATAAATCCGAGACTGCCTCTGTCCGCCTGTATGCTCCTGTTGGTTAGAACATACTTTGTTATCGCCTTGCAGTATTTGTAATTGTCGAGCATCAGCCTCATGGACTTTATATGTATCTCGATAAGCTTCTGCTTCGGCGGGATATCACTTTTAAGAAGAGTATCAAATGAGCTGTCGTGCTTTGCGGCATCTTCCTTCATTCTGTTGAATACCTCAAGCAGAAGATTCTCTCTTGAGCCGAAGAAATAGTTTATCATCGCAAGATTTACTCCCGCCTCTTTAGTTATCGCGCGGGCAGTTACCTCGCCGGGATCCTCACATTCTGTCATAAGCTTTTCTGCGGCATCAGTGAGTGCTTTGATGGTTTTTTCAGCATCTCTTTTCATAGTGTCCTCCGAATTAAACACGTTTAATTAATTGGAGTATACACCTTTTTCTATCATTTGTCAAGAGGTTTTATCTATTTTTCATTATAACTTTCATCTCTTACATATATCCTATACTCTTCATTTCATATTTTTGTTATCATATTTTCAGAATATGTGTAGTGAATAACAGATAATACTGTGCTATTATAGTTAACGACGATTAAACGCTAACCGCTGTACATTAAAGGAGGAACCATGGCTATAGATATACCGGAAAGTATCTTACTCCTTACAGCCGGAAAAGATTTCACCGCCGACGACACAGGCAAATCAGGCAGTATTGTATACATATATGATGACATGGTACTCAAGGCGGACAGTAATACCGAAAATGCCGAAAAGACTCTCAAGATCACAAAATGGCTTGACGGCAGACTGCCCGTACCCGAAATAATCGCACATGAGGTAAAGGACGGCGTAAGCTTTCTGCTCATGACAAGGATAAAGGGCATGATGACCTGCGAGCCTTGTTTTATGGAGAAGCCCGACGAGCTTTACGGATATCTTACGGACAGCATCAGGATGTTATGGAACACAGACATATCCGACTGCCCTGTGGATAACAGCCCGGATATCAAACTTCGTCAAGCAGAATACAGAGTAGAGCACGGTCTTGTTGATATCGCAGACTGTGAACCCGAAACATTCGGAAAGGGCGGATTCAGAGATCCCGAAGATCTTCTGAAATGGCTTGAAAACAACAAGCCATCCTATGATCCTGTGCTTTCTCACGGCGATTTTTGTCTACCGAATATTCTTGTGAAGGACGGCAGGATAAGCGGATTTATTGATACAGGAGATATGGGCGTTGCTGACAGATGGCAGGATCTGGCACTATGCCACCGCAGTCTCAGACACAACGCAGACGGACATTACGGAAAACGTTATGACAATATAGATGCCGATATACTATTGGATTTGCTCGGCATCTATCCCGATCCGGAAAAGCTGAGATATTATATACTGCTTGATGAACTTTTCTGATTTGAAAGGAACAGATATGGTACAGGAAATAACAGATAAACGTCAGAAGAAAAAAATATGTGCTGACATACTTCACGCCCTGCCCGAATGGTTCGAGGCGGAAAAAAGCATAAGATCATACGCAAAGGGATGTATGGACAAAGCCATGTGGGCATATATCGACGGCGATGATATCAAGGGCTTCATTTCACTCAACGAGACCAGCAGATATACCGCGGAGATATACGTTATGGGTGTGAAAAAAGAATATCACCGACAGGGCATAGGCAAAAAGCTTTTCTCTGAATTTGAAAAATTTGCATCCGGAAAATATGACTATCTTCAGGTGAAGACTGTGGCGGAAGGATACTACAACGACTATGATATGACAAATGCATTCTACCGCTCTGTTGGTTTCAGGGAGCTTGAGGTCATAAAGGAAGTATGGAATGAAGATAATCCCTGTCAGATATATGTCAAGTTCATAGGAAACTGACAAACCGGTGCAACCGTTATCGGGGACGGATCCATTCTTTCGTATGCATATAAAATGATAGAAAAAGCACGCTTATTTTGAGCGTGCTTTTTTGATAGTCTTACTTACATAAAAAACTTCGCATCCGTAATGAATGCGAAGTTTTGTTTTGAACTCAGAATGCGATCTTGTCGCCGCTGTCGTTGTAGATCATCTTTTCAGACAGTACTACATAAACAGTTCCGCCGATCTTAGCAGCCTTCTTTTCGATAGACTTATAATCGAACTTCTCAGCGTTCTCGCCGCCCTCGATCTGGAACCAGATCTTGCCGAGCTTCTTGGGAGCCTTCTTAGCAGCGGGCTTCTTAGCAGCAGGCTTCTTCTCTGCCTTGGGAGCAGCAGCCTTCTTCTCAGCAGCCTTAGCAGCAGGCTTCTTTTCTGCCTTGGGAGCAGCAGCCTTCTTTTCAGCAACCTTAGCTGCGGGCTTTTCAGCAGTCTTCTTAGCAGCAGGCTTCTTAGCTGCGGGCTTCTTCTCTGCCTTGGGAGCTTCTGCCTTAGGAGCTTCAGCTGCAGGAGTAGTCTTTACCGCCTCTTCGATCTTAGTTTCAACTGCGGGAGCAGCTTCTTTTTTTGTTGTAGTTTTCTTAGGAGCCATAATAAAAACCTCCATATGTATTTTTTTAGATTATAACATAAATTTTTTCACTTGTCAAATACTTTTGGTATATTTTTTTATTTTTTTGAAAAAAATTCTGCAGCCTGATTTCTGACTGCAGAATAATATGTTTTTCTATAGATGTTTTATTTTCTTCTCATCCATACTCTCATCTGATTTTCGCCTCTGTTTGCCCATGTGTAATACGGCACTGCATAAGCGTTTACAGGCACCTGCTCTGTCTTTGTGAAGTATAGTTCTCCGCTGTCTTTTTCCCTGCTTCCCGGGATACTCAGCATAACCGAAGAATTTAGTTCGGGCAAAATTTTTTTCTCGGTAATGCCGGATGATGTATCAAGTGAAATATCCGATACGCTTCCGTCGTTGTCATTCCCTTCAAAGCAGTATACCAGAGGTCCTCTTGTGACACATACCATTCCCGCGATCGTCGGGATCCTCGGTGAGGGATATATAAATCTCGGCTGTGCATCAAGCGACAACTTTATTGTATCGCCGTCATTTATGGGAATATATGCATATCCCTTTTTCATATCATATCTGCCGTCTGTATCAAGTGAGAATTTCTCTGACCATGAGGGAATCCTTACAGCGAGATACTTGGCATTCCCGCACTTTCTGACGGTAAAAACCACATCTGAAGTATTGGGATAATCCGTAGTGCAGACAAGCTCACAGCCGCAGGAAAAATCAGCTTCTCCGCCTGCGTACATATGGCAGAACACAGTATCATCATTTTCGGAATAGGCATACTTTCCGAAAGACATGATAAGTCTTGCCGCATTCGGAGGACAGCAGGCACAGGCATACCATTTCGGGCGCTGGGTAAGATCATGTCTGTGAGTGACTGCCTTGCCTGAAATACCCACATCACATTCAAGGGGATTTACATAGAAGAATCTTTTTCCGTCAAGCTGCATACCTGCAAGCACGGTGTTATAGAATGCTCTTTCCATAACATCGGAATACTTTCTGTCTGTATCCGCGCACAGCATTGCGTGTGCAAAAAACATCAGCCCTATGGATGCGCATGTCTCACAGTATGCCGTATCGGGCGGAAGATCATAATCCTCGGTGAAGGCTTCACCCTGTGCGGTGGAGCCTATTCCTCCCGTAACATACATCCTGCGGCAGGTGATATTTTCCCACAGGCGCTCGCAGGCTCTGCGCATATCCTCATCACCGCAGTTGGCAAGCTCAGCCATTCCGGTATAGAGATATACCGCGCGTACTGCATGGCCAGTGGCTTCCGTGAGCTCTTTAACAGGAGCGGTACACTGCATATACTCGGGATTTCTGCCGTCACTGCCCCATACGGTCCATTCTCTGTTTTTTCTTTCCTTCACAAATATATCGGGATCCTGTCCGCGTCTTGAGAGGAATTCCCTGCAGAGTTCATAGCAATGTTCATTGCCTGTGAGCCTGTACATTTTCATAAGTGCAAGTTCGATCTCGGGATGCCCGGGCACACCTTCGTGACCTTCGGTTATAAAATGATCATATATATGCTCCGCATTTCTTGTCATTACATCGAGCAGTTTTCTTTTGCCCGTTGCTTCATAGTATGCACAGGCAGCCTCCATCATATGACCGCTGCAGTAAAGCTCATGCCCCTCAAGGAGATTTGTCCAGCGTTTTTCTCTGTCCTTTACGGTAAAGTAGGTGTTGAGATATCCGTCCTTATCCTGCGCATCGGATATGATATCGATAAGCTCATCCACACGCTTCTCCAGATCCTTATCGGGATATGCGCTCAGGGAATATGCACATGCTTCGATCCATTTTGCGGCATCGCTGTCCTGAAATACCATTCCGTAAAAGCCGTCGCCGGTGTCCTCTCCCCTGAGCGCTTTTGCGGCATTGATAAAGTTCGCGACCACATGACTTTTTTCGGTATCCTCATTTTCATCTCTGAGTACGCTGTACTGATATGGTATAACAATGTCTTTCACAAGCTGCTGATATCGGCCTATAAAACCGTCTGCCTTATAGGATGAAATATCGATCCCTTTGTTCATGTAAATTCTTCCTTTCAATATAATAGAGGGTTTAGGGTGTAGGGTCTAGTATTATTATTTGTTCGTTATTCTCTATTCTTTATTCTTTTTTCAGGGTATAGGGTTTAGTTGAAACTTATACTATTATTTATTCGTTATTCGCTCTTCACTTTTCACTATTGAAAAC
>CACZPE010000016.1 GCA_902782875.1 uncultured Ruminococcus sp.
AATCCAAAGAGGCGGTACTATTCTTTATACCGCACGCTGCCTTGAATTCAAGGAAGAGCCCTATATAAAGAAGGCTGCTGAGAAGTGCAGAGAGCTGAATATGGACGGCCTCGTAGTAATCGGCGGAGACGGTTCTTTCAGAGGTGCTGCTGACCTTTCCAGAATAGGCGGCATCAAGTGTATAGGCATCCCCGGTACAATAGACAATGATATCCAGTGCACCGATTATACCATAGGCTATGATACAGCCATGAACACCGCACTTGATATGATAGACAGGATCAGAGATACAGCACAGTCACACGACCGCTGCTCTTGCGTAGAGGTTATGGGCAGACATGCTGGCTGGATCGCAGTTAATGTGGCTATGGCATCAGGCGCTATTGCCTGCTTCACACCCGAAATGCCCGTTGATGTTGAGAAGGTCGCTAAGAAGATCAATGAAGCTCATGCAGACCACAAGGAGCACTTCATAGTAGTCATCGCAGAGGGCGTAGAGGATTCCGAGGGCATCACAAAGAAGCTCCAGGAGCTCACCGGTATTGATGCGAGACTTACAGTTCTCGGCCATGTACAGAGAGGCGGCATGCCCACAGTACGCGACAGAGTTGCAGCAAGCCAGATGGGCTACCGTGCAGTAGAGCTTCTCAGCCAGGGCATCACCGACAGGATCGTCGGTATGAAGGACAACAAGATCATTGATGTTGACATCCAGGAAGCACTTGCTATGCAGAAGCCCTTTGATGAAGAGCTTTACAGAATGTGTGACGAGCTCACCTTCTGAGTTTATCCGAGGCTTTACCGCCGTATATGCGGCGTTGGCATTACAGAGTAGATGACCGTGCGTTATAGTGTCCCGACAACGGGGAGTTGTGTCGGGGACGAAATATACATGCAGCCCATGTATTGCGGTTCGGTCATCGCATCCCGCTTAATGCATTATAAAAAGAAAAGAAGTCTTTCATTCTCTTTATAATGCGTGTCATTTAAGGAGGTACATAATGAAAGGCTTTTTCCGTTTGTTCAGGCTTTCCGCCAACGAGATGTTCGAAAAAAAGAAGGGCCCTGACGCACTGCTCAAGCTGGTGATATGCGCTCTGCTCATAGCGCTCAGCATGGTGATCGAAGCGCTGTCTATCGATCTTCCCTTCGGCAAGGTGAATTTTGCATTCATACCCCTTGCTGCGATAGGAATGCTGTTCGGCCCTACCGTCAGCATATTCGCGGGCGGTATATGCGATGTGCTCGGATTTCTCGTGCATCCCACAGGCGCTTTCCTGCCGCTGTATACCCTTATCGGTATGTTCCAGGGCCTTATCTACGGTATCGTGCTTTACCGCAGATGGGGAGACATCTATTCGGAGGAGACCAAGGGCAGGATATTCGGCATGAATCTCACCCAGCTCGGCATAAGGCTCATCGTTGCAAGACTTATCGATGTGCTGCTGGTGAATATGATATTCAACACCACTGCCAATATCCATTACGGCTTTATACCCTACAAATCGCTGTCTGTAATAATCGCAGGCAGACTTGGCAAGAATCTTCTCGAGCTGGCGGCTGATATTCCGCTGATGTTTATAGTACTTCCCTTTGTGCTGGTACTCTATTCAAGGACACTGGGAAAGAGCCGCAGACCTGATACGGTATAAACCATAAACGCATAAGTGCAGGCACTGCAGTGCCTGCTAAAAGAATAAAGAAGAAAGAATAAATGAGAAATAATAAACATCACATCCGGTGATGATGTGTTTGTCCGCAAAGAGCATTATGCGCTTTGCGGACATTATTATTCTCTGTTCTTTCTTCTTTATTTATTATTTTCACAGCGGCGTACTGATAACACGGCGAATGCTATTGAATCACCGCTGCGCTTATCTTGCCTGCCATATATCAAACTCTACGCCGTCTGATATCACAAAGCAGATATCATTCACTCCCTCAAGGGACATATCGGTATATACCGTCTGCCAGCCGGGGCAGTCGAAGGTCAGCACGGCGGCTGTCTCTCCGTCGGGGGTGCCCTTGTGTATCTCTATGCTGCCCTTACCCTTGACCTTTGCGGCTATCTGCTTTGAGCCCTTTCCGAAATCTGCACCCTTAACGCATGTCCATGCGGCATCGGTGCTGTCAGAGCCTATGGTCATCGCATTGTCGTACTGTATATAGGATACTCCTGCACAGGCGGCGATGGTCTCCGCTTCAACAGGCTTGTAGGGATCAAGATTTTTTATCTGTGAAACACCCTGCCTGTTGCCGCCGACCTTGTCTATCTTCACGTTTGCCTCATCGACAGAGGCTTCATTCACGCACATACTGCGAAATCCGCCCGATGTGCCCAGCAGCTTCTGCACGAACTGTGAATGATAGAAAAGATAGTATTTATCGCCGTATTTCTGCAGATGAGTATGATTGTTGCCGTATTCCATGCCCTGTTCGCCGGGATTCTTGAAATAGTAGTCTTCATAGACCCAGCTGTCGGGATCAAGCGGAGTCTTTGTGGTCATATACGCCATACTGCAGGTGGGAGGCGGAGTGCCGTCCTTTTCTGCGTCCCAGCCTTCGGTATGGTTCTCCCAGTTCGTGTTGTAGGTATAGACATATGTTCCGTTTATGAAATTGAGCTCGTTTGCTTCAAAATGATGCTTTGCGGGTATCTTGACTATATCGCTGTCAAGGGAGACAAGGTCATCCCCCAGCTTTACTATCCTGCCGCATTCGTTGCCAAGCCCGCCGAAGGTGAGCCAGCCCACGCCGTCATCATCTATGACTGCGCCCGGGTCAAATGGCACCTTGCAGCCCTGCAGCCCCTTTGTCCTGCCGTCGATCAGGGATTTGCCGAGAGGATCGCTCCATGGGCCCGTAGGGGATGTGGCGGTTATTACACCCGTGCCCCAGCCGCTGTTTGAGAAGTACATATAGAAATGAGTCAGCCCGTCGGCCTCTTTGCGTGATACTATCGACGGCGCCCAGGATGCTACTATCCACGGGGCTATCTGACCGACAAATATCCTGCCGTGATAGGTGTAGTTCGCCATATCATCGGTAGAGAGCATAACGAGCGACTTTATATGCTCATATGTGTTCTCTCCGTCAGGACCCACAGCATCGAACTGATCCTGGTCGCAGGTGCCGTATATGTACAGCCTGCCCTCATACTCTATCGAAGTAGGGTCTGCGCAGAATACATTGGATATTATTGGGTTCCCGTCTGCTGTATCCTTTGACTTTTTCTGTGTAACGGTCAGCTTTACGCCTGCAGGCTCCGATCTGATCACCTCATTGGCTATATCAAACTGCGGAGCGGTGCTGCACGACGATGCAGCCGCGCACAGTGCAAGCACAAGTGCATATATATTTTTTATCATACTATATTCTCCTTACAGTGAGAGATATTTCATTACATCAAAAAGATCGTCTGCTATATATGCGGTCAATGCCTTTATATCATCATCGGGGCTCAGCATATCAGGCACCATGACAGGTATGAATCCCCCTGCGTGAGCTGCTCTTATCCCGTTGAAGGAATCCTCTATAACATATGTTTCAGACGGCTCTGCGCCAAGCTTTTCCGCCGCCGCCAGGAATATATCCGGCTCGGGCTTGCTGCGCTTTATAGTATCTCCGCCGACTATCACATCAAAGAAGCTGTCAAGCCCCGCATCCCGTATCTGATCCTTTATCACCGATGTCCTTGTGGATGAGGCTATAGCTATGCGGTAGCCTGCGGCCCTGAGAGCGGTCAGCAGCTCCCGTATACCTTTTTTGAGAGGCAGCTTTCCGCCGTCGCAGCGCTCGTGATACAGCTGTGACATTTCGCTTCTGTATTCGTCATAGGGCAGGTCACTGCCGTAATGAGCGAGAAATATCTCCTTAGTGCGTGCCGAATTTTTGCCGATACACTTAAGGAATACGTCGCGGACATTTTTCATGCCGTATTTCTCCGCTGTCTCCTCCCAGCATTCAAGCACCTTTCTTTCAGAGTCGAATATAACTCCGTCCATATCAAATATAATTTCCATATCAAGCTCCGTATAAGTTGGTTTATGTACTGATTATATCACATATTGAAGCCAAATAAAACGTTTTCATGCCATTGTTCGGATTTTGTTCATAAATTTATTTGTACTTTTCTTCTGTCCCTTCGGTTAAACAGACAAAGCGAAAAAAAGGGTGGTAAATATGAAAAGACAGGTAAAGACAACAGCAGTGATCGCAGCGCTGATAACGGCGGCTATATTCTCATCGGCGGTATATGCAGAAGATCAGCCCGAAAAGACATACGACAACATAGAGATATGCACGGTTGAGCTTCCCCCTGCGAAGTCGGCACCTGTGAACGGTTCATATGATACTCTCCTCGATGCAGAGGATGCTGCGGGCTTTTACTTTGACGGATCTTATTCTAATCCCGAGGGCCTGCCCTTTGCGGAATACTCCGTAACAGACGGAGTGCTGCAGATAAGATACTACAATACAAACGGCGACGAGCGCGTTGTTCGCATGGCAGAGGGCTCAGCGGACATCAGCTCTGACGATACGGATTATCTTGCGGTGACTACCGACAGGATAAAGGACGCGGATGTATCTCTCAGAGGCACATCATGCGGATACTATCTCGCTTCATGGACAAAGGGCGGCTATACCTTCTCGGTAAAGTCAAATTATCCCATGTCCGCGGAGGAGATGGAAAACACAGTCGGGGAGATAATCCTCGGCTGATGATCAAGCCATCATCTATTATTATCATATCCCTCTCACACAAACAGCTCTGTTCCATAACGGACAGAGCTGTTTGTGTTATTCCTGGCCTGATTTTTTCAGATTGCAGTCACGGCACAGCATCTGCAGGTTTTCGGGCGTGGTCTTTCCGCCTGCATGCCATGGAGTGATATGATCTGCGTGCATTTTGTCATACTCAAAATACTTTTTGCATATCGGGCATATGCCTTTCTGCTGTTCATATGCTGCTCGCTTATCCTCGTCTTCAAAAGTGCGCAGTGACAGATGCTTTTCCTCACCGCTGAGAAGATATTCATAGACA
>CACZPE010000017.1 GCA_902782875.1 uncultured Ruminococcus sp.
CAGAGGGAGCCTGCCCATACGCCCGTCTATGATATATCCTATGGATATATCTCCCCATACGGTATTATTATTGATCGTGACAGAAAACATTGTACCTCGGAATTTCGCCGACACCTGAGAAGATGCATAATAAAAATGCGCACCGTCTGCCTGTATATCTGTTCTGCCCATATAAGAAAGCCTGTCATCATTCATACTTATCATATTATCACCTGTTATCGTTTACATTTGATCAGAAGATATCATCAATAAAGATATCCGGTACACCCTGTTTCTTGAGAGAAAGCCTGCGCTTGTCAGAAAGAGGATTTTTATGATATTCACCGTCCGGAATATACTTCCCGTTTATGATATTCCTGTATAATTCTCACATAAAATCCAGCCAGCAGGATGCATATCTGTCAGGATCTGTGACATTAAAAACTTATATCCACCTGCTCTGAAGAAAATATCTATCGCCTCATGCAGGGGCGTATTATCTGTGAGCTCAGTCCCGTCAGCGTTTCTCCCGGCTTTATCCCACTCAGAAAATAATACTTTATCAGACAATCAGGGTACACCTCCGATAGGATTATGGAACAATTATACAGCAGTGTCTGTAATTTGTCAATACTATTTGTTATGAGAAAGTTAGATATCACCGTACAATATTCATATAGCCATTTCCTATAATATCAGAAAGAAATAATATATTGGACAAATACCGGTTTTATGTGTATACTGAATCATATCAATACTACAGGAGTGAAATAATGAAGAAAAAAACTATTCTGGCGGCAGCATCTGCAGTTCTGATACTGTGTACACTCACAGGCTGCAAAAATAACGATGTAAAAGTGGGTGCAGAACAGACCGCATCAGAAACTCAAGCCGCATCTGCCACAGAGGAAAAAGACTGCTGTCATAAAGATACAGGCTGTGAGAATGAAGAAAACTGTACAGAAGAAAAGGACTGCTGCAAAGAAAAGTCCGATACAGTTAAGGACTGCTGTGAAGAACATGAGTCTGAAGCGGAAAACACCGACAGCGAATCCAAATCTGAAGGCATTGCAAACTGCTGCGGATGATCAGCAGATACTACTCTCCATACAAAAAAGAGGCCATATATCGGGTCTCTTTTTCATTTTACAGAAATCCTCTTCTCTGTGCCTCTTTTATAAGCTCCGGTTGTATCAGCGGATATGTCCATTTGGTCGGCAGTTCATCGGATATTATCACTTTTTCCATCTCGGAGTGAAGCTCTTTTTCAAAGCTCGTTATATCCGCAAAGAACAGCATCCCGTACATCTCATCACCTGTATCATTGACCCTGTTCTTTCCGGTGACCGAATAGATGCATACAGGTTCTATCGTGAAAATTTCCGCTCCCGTTTCTTCGTGAAGCTCCCTCTTTGCTGTTTCGGTTATTGTCTCTCCTGTTTCTCTGTGTCCGCCGGGCACTTCAAAGGTATTCCTCTGCTTATGCTTGCAGTACACCCATTTATTATCGGACTTTGCTATGATGACCGCAAATTTCAGCAGGCTGTCATCGACACTGTCATAAAAGCTGACTTTCAAATCAACCGCTCCCCTGTATCAGGCATCGTGATTTATCAATAGTGTTCTGTTATGTGCCTGATATCATTCTATATCATATCATAAAATGTCACATAATGCAACAGATTTATTTAGTCACATAAGTACCGGCAGAATTCTGTGCTGTCTTTGACAGAAAACAAGGTATTCATGGCAATTCATGTATCACATACGGCAACTGACGCAAAAGGTATTGTAATATCCATTCAAAAGTGATATCATCTAAACATAGAGAACGTTCCCATATAAAATCAAAAGTTACCGGGCCGAATATCACGCACTCATTAAAATAAATGTTGTGGGTGCAGGCTCATCCTGCAGGGGTGATAGAGTGAAGATCACGATAAACATAAATGAGAGTATCGGAGATACCGAGATCGTCATAAACTGCGCAAGACTGACTCCTGAGACTGAGAACATCATTGCAGCGCTGCATATAATGGACAGTCAGCTCACGGTTATAAAGGATGACGGTACATTTATCCTCGATATTTCCGAAATAGCGTATATAGAAACAGTTGACAGAAAGACCTTTGTATACACAGAAAAGGACTGCTATGAATCAAAGCTGAAGCTGTATGAGATAGAAGACAGGCTTTGCAGTATGGGCTTTATGCGAGTGAGCAGATCATGTCTTGTACGGCTGAGATTCATACGTTCACTAAAAGCTGAGCTTGACAGAAAGCTGAGACTCACTCTTGAAAACGGTGAGCAGCTTATTGTATCAAGACAATATGCCGATGAACTCAAAAAAAGACTGGGGGTAAAATAATGCGCCGTTCATTTCTGAAATATCTTTCTGATGTGTTTATGATATACGGTCTGACGATCGTGATACTCAATATCTTTTGTATCCTCTTCGGAGGAGGTGCCAGAGGGTTCTCAAGCCTGTTTTCTCTTGGTGCAGACGGACTGGCGGTCAGTACCGCATTTGAATTTCTTCTTACCATAGCAAGTGTCGTACTGATAAAATATATCTTCATGACAGATATGATAATAAAGGATATGAAGATAACCGCAAGGATCGTGCTGATGTTTGCCTCAGCATTCGCGCTGACATGTGTGTATATAATCATATTCGGATGGTTCCCCGTTGATATGCCGGTAACCTGGATATTGTTCATACTCTGTTTTGCCGTGAGCTGTACCGTAAGCTGGTTCATATCCATGACATCAGAAAAGCAGGAGAACCGCAGACTTGAAGAAGCCCTGAAGAAATACAAGGAGGAAGAGAAATGAGCATAAATATCAAAGCAGATAGAATATGTATGTCCTTTGGTGAAAAAAAGGTACTTGGCGGTATAGACCTTGAGATAAAAAGCGGAGAGATATTCGGACTGATAGGCCCGTCGGGAGCCGGTAAGACTACCCTTATAAAAATACTGACAGGTCAGCTCCTACAGGACAGCGGCACTGCATATATCTCAGGCAGGAACAGCCTTGAACTCTCCCCTGCCGACCGCAGACACTACGGTATAATGATGGACAACTTCGGAGTATACGACAGGCTGAGCTGCTTTGACAATCTTAAGGTATTCGCAAGAATATACGGCGTCGGCAACAGCAGCATATATAATGTACTTGAAAAAGTCGGCCTTCTTGATGCCGCACGTATACCTGCCGCAAAGCTTTCAAAGGGAATGAAAAACCGACTCAGGCTCGCAAGGGCTTTTATGACCGAACCTGATATACTCTTTCTTGATGAGCCGACAAGCGGTCTTGATCCTGCTGCGGCTGATGAGATACACAAAATGATACTCGCAGAAAAGAATAAGGGACGGACGGTATTCCTTACCACACACACAATGTCAGAGGCCCAGAAGCTGTGCAGTAATATAGCCATGCTTTGTGACGGCCATATCGTGGAATACGGCTCACCCGATGAGATATGCCGCAGATATGACAGCAAAAAGACGATCAGGATACATCTGACAGACGGCAGAGACATAGAGCTGAATCATAATACAGAAGCTGCAGAGCAGCTCTGCAGC
>CACZPE010000018.1 GCA_902782875.1 uncultured Ruminococcus sp.
AATGTTCTTTGATGATGCATACAGTATAAGATTGCTGAGAATGGCAGTTTTTGCGCATAAAATCCAGTTGAGCGGGCTTGTAAGCAGTAGGAATATAAATATAATAATATATTTCAGCCTGCGCAGCGCTCTGATATCCTCGGATAAAAGAGTTCTGATGTTGTCGTTCATTTGGTTCTCCTTAAAGCTTATCCGTGACAGGGTATTTTTTCTTTGATATAGTATAAGAGATCACGGGGAATATGACTGCCGCTGCGGTCAGTACAACGGTTATGATATAAGTAGAATTATTACTGTAAGCAAATATGTTGACAAAGAATATAGTCAAGCATAAAAAGTATACGATGCATATTATTGCAACAACAATATCGATCTTGAAATTTTTCGGACGTCTGAGAATAATACACGGTATTATCAGAGAGAAGACGATCATGCCGAACAGCAGATCAAAAAAGCTCAGTACCAGAAAAAACCCCACTGCGGCAGTATCCTTGAAAAAGGCAAGGTTTATGATCAGATTAAAGGGAATAAGTACAAGTACAGAGATCATATAAGTACTTATAGTGAAGATGTATTTTTCCTTTATAATATCAGTATTGCTGTAAGGCATGAAAGGATATGTCTTCATCTTTTTTTCGTTGGAAACGATAGAAAGAATTATGCAGAGCAGGCCAAGATGCCCGCCTGCGCTTATATACGGAATAAGAGAAAGGAGCAGTATCGGTACAGCTGCCTTTATCATTGTATTTGCAAAATCCTGTCTGTCTTCATACAGCAGGGCTTTTATACCTTTTTTCATTCATTTTCTCCTGTGTCAGATGTTTCTTTCGGCGGGATATATTCAAGCTTTCGTCCAGTGCCCTGTGTCATGAAGATTATGATATCCTCAAGATCGGAGCGCTCGGGTGTCATTCCGTCGGGGAGATCGCTCCTCAGCAGGAGAAGCTCCCTGTCATATTTCCCGGGGCGTTCTGCGATCACGGGGAAGGAAACTTCCTCATCTGCAGACACCTTCACTATGACATATTCGCCGAGCAGCCTGTCCTTCTCCTCCGAGAAAAGTATCTGTCCGTTATGTATGAATGTGATATAGTCACATATTGATTCAAGGTCGCTGACTATATGCGACGATATCAGCACGCTGTTTCCCTCGTCGCGGGTGTATTCATTTATAATGCCGAGTATCTCGTTTCGCACAAAGGGATCAAGGCCGCTGGTTGCCTCATCGAGTATCAGCAGCTTTGCCTTGTGTGAAAGTGCCGCTGCCAGGGAGAGTCTCATGCCCATGCCCTTTGAATAGTTCTTTATCTTCTTTTTCGGGTCAAGTCCCAGCTGGGAGATGTAGGCGAAAAATGTGTCATTATCCCAGTTTGTATAGGTGAGGCTCAGCATTTTTGCGACCTGGTTTGCGTTGAAGGATTCGGGGAACATATTGGAATCGGTCACTACGGATATATCCTGCTTGGTCTGTGTGAACTCCTCGCTCTCGTTATCCGTGCCGAGTACATATACACTGCCGCTTGTTTTATGCAGAGCATTCATGATAAGATTGATCGTAGTGCTTTTGCCTGCGCCGTTTTCGCCCACAAGGCCCATTACCGTGCCCATAGGCAGCCGGAACGAGATATTGTTTATGGAAAAGCCCTTGAAGGATTTGCAGAGGTTGGTTACTTCTATTGCGTTCATCAGTATGTCTCCTTTATAGTAAAATATGTGCGGTCAAGCTCCTCCGGGGATATTCCGCCGAGAGCGGCAAGGCGGAGCGCCTCGGAAAAATGCTGCTCTATTTCCCGCAGATACTGTTCCCTGATAAGTGCGCCGTTCTGCTTTGAAGCAAAACAGCCCTTGCCGGGGATGGTGTATATGAAGCCGTCCTTTTCAAGCTCGACGTATGCGCGCTTTGTGGTGACAACGCTTATGCGCAGGTCCTTTGCCAGCCCGCGTATCGACGGAAGGGGGGAATCCTGCGGTATCTCCCCCGTCATTATCAGTTCTTTCAGCCTGTCGTATATCTGGTCGTATATGGGTTTGTCGCCGGAGTTTGTGATTACAATATTCATGATATCTCTCCCACTGTGTTTTCTGTG
>CACZPE010000019.1 GCA_902782875.1 uncultured Ruminococcus sp.
CTGTCGGCACAGATCCCACTGCTCCGGTAGCAAGAACAGGCTCTGATACCCCTGCTCCTGCACTTGTTGCGACTATACTTCCCGACGGCACAAAGAAGACGAATACCGAAGAAGTTGTATCTGACAACGGCAGCTCCGAAAACGGAGGCAGCGATGACGGTATCGTAAGAGAAGACACAGACGAGAACCTCGAAGAGGTAGACAGCGGCGCATCCCTTTCCGATAGCGGAGAAAGACGCACCGAGACAGGCGTATTTGCAGTGATATGCGTAATGGCTATCGCATTTGCAGCAGCTGTTATCAGCAGAAAGCGCACATAATCGCATATAACACATAAGAAAGGAGGGCGACGCCCTCCTTTTTTGTATTATATCGGTATACAGAACCAGTTGTCCGGATTTGGGTACGGGCAGATGGGTGTGTATGAGTATTGTATTGGTAAGTATGAATGTTTGGCGGTTGTATAAACACTAATGAAAAAGTATTATTGTGCTCCATGACAAGCGGCAGACCATGAGAATGAGTATTATTGAACTCCACACAAATCATGATATAATGGATTTGAAAGAATAATATATTATAATTCAAATGCCCATTTACAACGTTACATACTAATACAAAAATCTATCTGGTTGTACAAAAAGTTGTATAGATATAGTTTTCCGGGTTAAAAAGCCGCCTGCGAAACCTCGCAGACGGCTTGGGAAAAGGGATTGATGGCCTGCCCGACTGGAATCGAACCAGCAGCCTACAGAGTCGGCGTCTGTCACTCTATCCTATTGAGCTACGGGCAGTTACAGCACGGTATTACCGTGCATGAAGAGTGCTTTATTGATTATACTATATCTGTATCAAAAAGTCAATCGAGAATGAAAATAAGTATGCGGTAGTTCTTGTAGTAATCCGTGTAGCTTATATTCCCCTTGTATCCGAGCCTGTCGGCTATCGCGCGGATATCGGAGTTCCCCTCGTCGTCAATCGGGCGCGTCAGGTCGTTGAGCGTGCTCAGATACAGATTTGACGAATCGAGCTTGATCATGAAGTACTTTTTGCCCGAGTCTATACATGTGCGGCAGGTATCCTCGATCATGGCGAGAGCTTCTTCATAGTTGTGCGCGTACATATTCTCATGCACAAAATAGCTCATATCATCACTGTCAGCCTCGGGAGGATCGCCGAGAGACCTGCTTATGCTCCTGTGATCATTCTGTATTACCGAATCGCTTGCAAGGAAATACTGATACAGCACCATATCCGGGCAGCGCTCGAGCAGAGCCTCCGTAGGCTTGTCCCAGCCGATATCCACATGATACCACTTGCCGTCAAGCTTGACCATGTTCCACATATGATCTATCTCGGTAAATCCCGTCACGATCATATTATCTATCCCCGCAAGGTTGCACAGATAGGAAAAGGCCTTTGCATATCCCTCACAGAGGGCTCTGCCCTCCACAAGCGCGCCATAGAGCGAGTCTGCGTGTTCGCTGTCAACGGAGCTCTCCACATTTCTGACCAGATAGTCATGAAATATCTTCAGCTTTTCGTAATCGCTCATACTCTCGTCAGTCAGCGCGAGTATTTTCTTTGCCTCTTCCTCGGTCTGCCTGAGCATTATATTTACTTCCCTGATGGAGTATTTGTACTGAAAATCCATCTCGAAGGTCTGTGCCGCGGAGTTATAGTCGCCCACCGTCCTGTTTTCAAGATAGAAAAACGCAAGCTGCTCACAGCGGACGATACCCAGTATCTTTGAATAATCCTTTGTGGATATGGTAAGGGGTATGAGGGACTTTTTCTCAAAGCCCGTGATGGTATCCACTATACCGTCATACGCTTCCTGCATGCGCTTGTCAAAGTCAAGAGAGGCATACTTTGTCACCATGCCCTCGGGTATGATAAGCTCGGTATCGGATATTTCCTCATCTGCTGATGTATCCGATACAGAAGTATCGTTTGTTATTACCGTAAGCTCGGGCTCATTGTGGCTGCAGGCAGGCAGCAGCGCAAGAAGCAGCGCTGTAAGTATCAGCATATATCTTTTTATAAGCTTCAAGCCCGTCACCTCTGACCTATCATTCATATTCGGGGAATATCCTTATCACCAGCGTATCGGCGCTCAGCGAATACTCCACATTATCAGTTCTCATGCCTCTGCCGGAAAGAGCCCTGCCGAGAGAGCCGCCCTCACCGAAAAGTCTGTCCCTGATATCATCAAAGCACTGCCTGTCAGCTGCCCTGAACTGTATCGCGCCGCCTGCATCGGGCTCACACACCGAAACAAGCTTTTCTGCGCTGTCAGGACTGTCTGCTGTCAGGTCGTATGCATCAAAATAGCTCCTGCCGGAAGATGCCCGGGGGATATCCTTCCTGATACTGTGAAAGCGACGCATATCCTCATCTCCGAGAGAGAACCAGTCGTATTTCACATACCCGGGCCTTTTCTCATCATCGGGGTCGTCCCAGGTAGTATCTATATGATACCAACTGCCGTCTATACAGGCTTCAGACCACATATGCTCCCCGTCCGCATCCTCTGCGGCAAGCGTCTGTATCCCCGCAAGAGAGCACAGATAGGAGAACGCCGCTGTATATCCCTGACACAGCGCGCAGCCTTGTACCAGACAGCCGTATGCGGTATTCTGATACTCCCCTTCGCCGTAGCGGCAGGACTTTATTATCTCATCATGTATCACAAGAGCCGTGCCGTATTCATCGAAACCCTCAGCACGGGCGAGTATACTACGGGCGGCCGAGTCAAGATCTTTCTGCATCATTTCCTGCTCAGCGGGAGAGCAGGTATACTCAAATGTTATCGTGTTGTCAGCATCGTTGTATGCAAAACGGGGAGATATGAAAAACAGCCTGTATTCACTGCTGTATATCGTGCTGTAAGCTTCGTATATCTCATCGTACCCATAGCCCTGCGAGCTGTCAAGACGCAGGGTGTCCTTATGGTACATAAGAGCGGATGCGATGGTATCATACAGCACCCTTTCCCTGTGAGAAAGGCTCTGATACACATACGGCCGCTCCCCGGAAAGCAGCAGCGGATGGAGCTCAGGCCGCTCGGGCGGCATCGCCGTACATGAACACAGCGCCGCAGCGGATATGACCGCCGCGATCCTATTTATCCTTGTCATATATCATAGCTACGTGTATTATATATTCATCGGGATTGAGGTACCTTACATAGGTGGTCTCCCGCACTTTTCTGTCGGAATGGGCATTTGCATATTTCAGCACGTTCTTCATGCCGCCCGTTTCAAACAGCAGTGTATTTGCAAGATCATAGGAACGCTTGTTGTCAAAGCGCACCTCTATGCATTTTCTGCCCTGAGAAAGCTTTTCTGCAGCCTGCTTTGAGAGTATCCCCTCGGCATCTGTGGCCTTTGAGAGGAGAAGTCCCTCACGCTTGTAGTAGTTTTCCTCAGAGACGCATTCAGGCCAGGTGTAGTACCTCTCATCAAGGGTATGCGTGACATCCAGGATATCGTCATCATCCGCAAGGAAATAGTAGTGCCTGTCGAATTCCTTATCGGGAGGATCGAGTATGGGGTCGTCCCATGTGCAGTCCACATGATACCATTCCCCGTCAAGCTCGGCGATATTCCAGCTGTGGGTAGCCCCTGTGGTATTATACCCCATGACGGTCATGCAGTTTATATCCGCGAGACTGCACAGGTAGTCAAATGCCTTTGAATACCCCACGCACTGTGCCTCGCCGTCAACAAGAGCGCCGTAGAGCGTCCTTGCGCTGTCCTCATTGTCGCCGAATGTGCAGCCGAGTACTATCTCATCGTGGAATACCAGCATTTTCTCATAGTCAGTGGCATCGTCGCTTATCTTTGAAAATATCTCCTCCACACGCTCGCCGACCTCTTTGCGCATGGCATCAAGATCTCTGTCCTCAAAGCGGTAGAAGAGCCTGAGTCGGTCGGAAGGCTGCTCGGGCCTTTCAAAATAGCTTGCAAGCCAGAAGATATGCTCTTCCTGATAGTATACCGCCATAAAGAGCTTCTTTAGCTCCTCGGGATCTACCTTCTCGGGGAATATCACTCCGTGCTCGCCTTTTTCCGCCGCTGTCTTTATCAGATCGTAGTAGGTCTTTTCCTTGTCGGTGAATGTACTGTACACATATCTGCTGTTGTCGGCTGTATCGTAAAAAGGGCTGTTCGCCGAATTATCGTCAACGGGTGGTACGTCTTCTATAATCCTCGAACAGCCTGTAAGAGCCGTCATAAGCAGGACAGTGCACAAAAGCCTTCTGTCCATACGATTTTATTTTATGAGTAGAGCAGACCCAGCTCTATAACAAGTGTCTCGGGATCACAGTTTGATGATACCGACTTGACTGCGGAGTTCTCGCTCTTGATCCAGGAAGCATACTCCTTGAGATTTGCGCTTGATGTCATCTTGTCGTATACATCCTTGCTCGATACCCTGACCTCAGCAACTCTTGTCTTGTTTGCTGCGGCGGTCTTCATCTGTGCCTTGAGTTCCTTCTCGGCAGATGCCATATCGTTGAAGAGGAGCCCCTCCTGCTTGAAGTAGTTCATATCCTCTGCTGTGCATGCGGGAGGATCGAAATACTTTACCTTGGTGCCGGATACCTTGGTATTGATATTGTAATGCGACTTGTTGTGTATCCATGCATCGGGAACACCGAAGTATCTGTGTCTGAGATTTGTCGGGTCGGCATTTGTAAGTATGGGGTCATCCCATGTGGCATCTATGTTATACCACTTGCCGTCTATCTTGATGACGTTCCATGCGTGGGAATCGCCGTCCTTGTTGGTACCGGATACTACCATGGACTCTATGCCGCTGAGGTCGCAGAGGTACTGCATGGTCTTTGCGTAGCCCTCGCACTGTATCCTGCCGCCTACAAGGCCGCCGTATACGGTGAAGTTGAAGCAGGTGCCCGCGATATCGTTCTTGTCATACATCTGGAATGTGTCATGGAGAACGATATAGTCATGGAAGGTCTTTACCTTCTCATAGGTGGATTTGCCCTCGGCAAGACCGAGAACCTCGCCTGCCTTCTTGTCTATTTCGGACTGCAGGGATTTGATCTTGTCAGGATCGGTCTCCCAGTACCAGAAGCGTCCCTTTTCGGTCTTGTTTGCGATCCAGAAAAGCTCAGGCTCCTGTGAATACATGCAGCCGTATACCTTTACCCACATCTCGTTGGTTACGCTCTCATCGACTTCAAGACGGAGCTTTACGGACTTTACAGCCTCGAGCATCCTCTTGTAGAGATCCTTCTCTGCAGAGCTCAGCTGATTGTAGCCGTATCTGGTAGTGCAGTCGATATTGTATTCCTTCATTACAGGCGCTTTGGGAGCAGCAGTCGTGGTAACGCCCGCCTCGATCATCTCTGCGAGCTTGTCCTCGTTTACTGTGGTGCCCTGAGCGGTCTGCGACATATAATACTCATCATCGTGGCTCACATCTGTAGCAAGCGCAGCTGCAGGGTCCTTGAAAGTAGCGCTTGTGACCGTAATGGCATTGCCGTTCTCATCAGTCACTACATTGCCTTCGCCGTCAACTGCAACAGCGGAACCGGGTACCTCGGTACCGTCAACGCCTTCCTCAGCGACAGGGGCTTCTGTGCCGTCCTGTATTACCGCAAAGGTGGTTTCGGTATCGCCGTTATTGTTGTTCTTGCTCTGACAGCCTGCAAATACGGACGACGCCATAACAACAGCCGCCGCAAATGCCAAGATCCTTTTGTTCATCGGTATATCTCCATTCTTTGTCCGCATCCCCCGTTAAGGGAGAGCTTATCTTTCCGCCGTGTCATAACCACGGCACAACAGACTATGTCTGTATTATACTGTTACATATTTCGGGACAGAAGATTTAACTTCTGTCCCAGTTGATACTGTTTTATGCGTATCAGGAGTACATTATATCGTAATGTACTACGAGAACGCCCTGGGTGTAGCTCTTCTGACGCTTGAGCTTGGATACCTTGGCGGATTTGCCCTTTGCATACTTCTGTATGGTCTTGAAGTAGGAATCGCTCATGAGCTCATCATAGATCGCCTTGTCGGTAACTCTTACCTCGCATACATAAGTGCCGTTTGCAACAGCCTCATCCACAGCCTTCTTGAGGGCTGCCTCAGCATCGGACTTGCTGCTGTACAGCTTCTTGTAGGAATCGAAGTAGTTGCACGCAGACTTTGTGCATGCAGGAGGATCGAAGAGTCTGTACTTCTTGCCGTTGCTGGTGTAGGAGTTGATATCAAAGTGTGTGATATTGTGTATCCATGCATCGGGTACAAGGAAGAACTCGTACTGGATGTACTTGGAATCAAAGTCGTTTATCGGGTCTGCCCATGTGGTATCAAGGTTGTAGTAGCCGTTCTCGCAGTAAACGATGTTCCATGCATGGCTGTCGCCGGAGCTTGTGGTGCCGCATACTACGGTGGACTCTATGCCGAGCATATCGCACAGATACTGCATGGTGCCTGCATATCCCGAGCACTGGAGCTGTCCCTTGCCGGTGAGGCCGTTGTATATCGAGGTGTTGTATCCCTCGGAGGAAAGGCTGAAGTCGTTGGTGTATACGATTGTATCATAGAGCACCTTCAGCTTGGATATAGTGCTGCTGTAGCCGTTTGCCTTCTTTACGATGGCTGCTGCTGCGGTGTCTATCTCCTTCTGCATGGAAGCGATCTCTTCCCTGTTGTTGGTCTTGAGGGAGAATACGAGGTTCTTTGATGTGGACCATGCGCTCAGGCTCTTGCCGCTCATCCAGAAGAGCTCGGGCTCTTCCTGAAGAACGATCCTGTATATCTTCTTGGCCTGCTCGTCGCCGATCTGCTCGCCGTAGTATACGGAAGTATTGAGGTTTACGACAGCCTTTACTATATCGTCGTAAAGTCTCTTCTCCTCCTGTGAGAGCTGCTTGTATGCATAACGCTTGGAATAGTCAATCTTGTAGTTGCCTGCCTTTATGACAGTGCCCTCGAGAGTAGCAACGCCGTTGCCGTCGTAGGTCTGTGTGAATGCAGGGGATGCTGCGGTAGAGCCTGCGGTCACCTTGGGCTGTGCTTCTGTAACAGCAGGAGCCTCGGTGAATATGCTCTGGCCGTCCTCGATGTATTCGCCGTCACCGTCGTCGATGTGCTCGTCC
>CACZPE010000020.1 GCA_902782875.1 uncultured Ruminococcus sp.
ACCGAGTATAACAGCAACTCCTCCAGTCATATACTCGCAGCCATGATCGCCTGTGCCCTCTGCGACTGCATATGCGCCGGAGTTTCTTACACAGAAGCGTTCGCCTGCTATACCGTTGATAAATGCCTTACCCGAGGTCGCTCCGAAAAGTGCGACATTTCCCGCGATAATGTTTTCCTCAGCGGCAAGACGGCTGTTCTTGGGCTGGAACACCGCAAGAGTACCGCCCGACAGGCCTTTGCCGAAGTAGTCGTTGGTCTCGCCCTCGAGGGTTATCGTAAGCCCCTTTGGTATGAACGCGCCGAAGCTCTGGCCGCCTGCGCCCTTTGCGCATATCGTGAATTCTGCATCCTTTGCATTTTTTGTGATATACGAGCCGAGCAGTGTACCGAATGTACGGTCGAGATTTGTAACACTGATGTCTGCCTTTTTCTCACCGCTTCTGAACAGAGGGATAAGCACCTTCTCATCGAGTGTTTCTTCAAGCTTCATGTCAAAGCTTACGCCTGCTTTGTGGCATACTGCATTGACAGGTACGTCAAGTATCGGCGAAAGGTCAAGCTTTGTTTCGTTTGCCCCCTCTGCATAAGTCTTTCTTTCAAGCAGGTCGGTACGTCCGACAAGCTCGTCAACTGTCCTTACGCCCATCTGAGCCATATGCTCGCGCATATCCTCAGCGATAAAGCGCATGAAGTTTATGACGTACTCGGGCTTGCCCTTGAAGCGCTTCCTGAGCTCGGGATCCTGTGTTGCTACACCCACAGGGCAGGTATCCCTGTCACATACTCTCATCATAACGCAGCCCATGGTAACGAGCGGAGCGGTCGCAAATCCGAATTCCTCAGCACCAAGGCACGCTGCAATTACCACATCTCGGCCTGTCATAAGCTTTCCGTCTGTCTCTATGACTACCTGCTCACGAAGTCCGTTAGTCACCAGTGTCTGGTGAGCCTCTGCAACACCGAGCTCCCACGGAAGGCCGGCGTTGTGTATGGAGCTGTAGGGTGCAGCGCCTGTACCGCCGTCATGTCCGGATATCAGTACCACATCTGCTCCTGCCTTCGCAACACCTGCGGCAACAGTGCCTACTCCCGATTCGGATACGAGCTTTACGGATATGCGTGCTTCCTTGTTGGCGTTTTTCAGATCGTATATAAGCTGTGCAAGATCCTCTATGGAGTATATATCATGATGCGGAGGAGGAGATATAAGAGATACACCCGGAGTTGAATGACGTGTCTTTGCTATCCAGGGATATACCTTCCTGCCGGGCAGATGACCGCCCTCGCCGGGCTTTGCACCCTGAGCCATCTTTATCTGCAGCTCCTTAGCGGAATTGAGATATTCCGACGTAACGCCGAAGCGTCCGGATGCGACCTGCTTTATTGCAGAGCATCTGTCGGTATCCGTGCCCATAGTGGCAATTCTTTCGGGGGATTCGCCGCCCTCACCGCTGTTTGATCTGCCTCCGATGCGGTTCATGGCGATAGCCATGCACTCATGTGCCTCCTGCGATATGGAGCCGTAGGACATAGCACCTGTCTTGAAGCGGTGCATGATGCTCTCTGCGCTCTCAACTTCATCAAGCGGTATCGCATTGTCCGAAGTCCGCAGTCTGAGTGCAGATCTTATAGTGATATGCTTGTCATCGTTGTCTATCGTGTCGGTATATTCCCTGAAGATATTATAATCATTCCTCCATACCGACTGCTGAAGAAGATGTATAGACTTCGGGTTATAGAGATGATCCTCTCCGCCCTGTCTCTGCTTATGCTCACCGATATCGGGAAGAGATGCCTGAAGTATATCTGCATTCGGTGCAAATGCTCTCTCGTGCATCCTTCTTGATCTTGCCTCTATATCCTCAAGAGTTATGCCGCCGATGCGGTTGACCGTATCAGGGAAGAATCTGTCGCATACATCATTTGAGATACCCAGTGCTTCGAATATCTTCGAGCCCTGATAGGACTGCACGGTGGATATGCCCATCTTTGCGCCTATCTTTACTATGCCCGATACCACAGCGTTGATATAGGCATCGACCGCAAGGGTATAGTCCTTGTCGATATGTCCCCTGCTTATAAGATCCCTTATCGTGTCAAGAGCAAGATAAGGATTGACCGCACCTGCTCCGAAGCCTATCAGAGCTGCAAAATGATGCACCTCGCAGGGCTCGGCTGTCTCTGCTATGATCGACATGGCGGTATTCATCCTGGTGCGTACAAGATAGGAGTGAAGTGCGGATACCGCAAGGAGTGACGGTATGGCAAGATGCTCATCGTCAAGGCCTCTGTCGGTGAGTATGAGTATCGCTGCATTTTCCTCATGCGCCTTGTCAGCCTGTCTGTAAAGGCCCTCTATGGCCTGTTCAAGCGTCATATCCTTTGTGTAGAGCATGGATATATCTGCGGTCTTGAACCAGTCTGCAGCTGTATGACGTATCTTCATCATATCCGCATTTGTAAGTACGGGATTATGAATCTTGAGGACGCGGCAGTTATTCTCATCCTCTCTGAGTATATTACCCTTGAATCCGAGATATACGCTCGAGGATGTTACTACCGCCTCTCTTATGCTGTCTATCGGAGGATTTGTAACCTGTGCAAATCTCTGCTTGAAATATGAGAACAGCGGCGGATCCTTTCTGGAAAGTACCGCAAGAGGTTTATCGGTACCCATTGATCCTATAGGCTCCGTGCCGTTTGTAGCCATAGGCACGATAACCGAAGAAAGCTGTTCGTAGCTGTAGCCGAAATACTTCTGGAGTCTGAGCAGCTCACTCTTTTCAACGGTGATGGTCTTTTTGTTTGGCATATGCAGATCGCGGAGCTTGAGCATATGCTTGTCGAGCCATTCTCCATAGGGCTTTCTCAGGGAGAAGTTTTTCTTTATCTCGTCATCATCCATAAGAACGCCCTTTACGGTATCCGCAAGAAGCATTTTACCGGGATGCAGACGTTCTTTTCTTATGATATGGCTCTCGTCTATATCAAGAGCGCCGACCTCGGAGGATATGATCAGGTCATCGGTATCGGTAACAAGATAGCGCGAAGGACGCAGGCCGTTTCTGTCAAGCACCGCACCGCAGACATCGCCATCGGAGAATATGATCGACGCAGGACCGTCCCAGGGCTCGAGCATACCTGCATAGTACTGATAGAAGTCACGCAGCTCCCTGCTCATGGTGTCGCTGTGCTGCCAGGGCTCGGGTATGCATACCGTCACAGCAAGAGGAAGCGGTACTCCGGACATCATCATGAACTCAAGGGTATTGTCGAGCTGTGCGGAATCAGAGCCTCTCTTGTCTATAAACGGGAAGATATCCTTATGGCGCTCCTCGAGCATATCCGAATGGAGTATGCTTTCACGGGCGAGCATCTTGTCAACATTGCCCGTGATGGTGTTTATCTCGCCGTTGTGTACTATCATGCGGTTCGGATGAGAACGCTGCCACGACGGATTTGTATTTGTGGAAAATCTTGAATGCACAAGTGCGATAGCACTTTCATAATCACCGCATGCAAGATCGTCATAGAATCTTCTGAGCTCTGATACAAGGAACATGCCCTTGTATACGATCGTGCGGCTCGACATCGAGCACACATATGTGCCTGTGTCTGCCTTTTCAAAGAGTCTTCTTGCAACGTAGAGACGTCTGTCGAAGTCTATACCCTTTTCGCAGTCAGCGGGCTTTGCTATGAATGCCTGCTTTATAACAGGACAGCTTTCCTTAGCCTTTGTGCCGAGTATCTCGG
>CACZPE010000021.1 GCA_902782875.1 uncultured Ruminococcus sp.
AAAAGCGAAGTTAAAACATTGAAAGTGCCGTAAAACAGGCATTTTCGCTAACAATAGAATAAATTACAAGTGCTGATGCGCCTTACATGCAAGAACTGAGGGAGTTCTTACATTCGGAGGATCATATAAATATTTTATTAAAATGAATAACTTTAAGCATTTCTCATAAGAAACACTTGAAAATTCACAAAAAATATGTTATTATTATAATAGGTGTATTATAATCATCCGGCTTTCAAGCTGATGATACTGACATATCCGGCAAAACACATGATAAGGATCATGATATTATAATAAAAAGGATAAACGATGAACAAAAAAGAAATAAAAGAAGAAATGCAGCAGGACGGCTTGCTCACACCGCGTCAGATACGCTATGCCGTCGTCACAGGATTATTGCTGCTTGTACTTCTGGGACTTGCGGCAGCGTTCGTCTTTCGTGTATACAAAATGACAGAATCCTCCTGCTATGACGACCTTGTAATAGAGACTGAGGATGCGATAGACAGCCTTGAAGCGAATTTCAGGAGTGACAGGACTATGCTCCGCGTTATCGCAGGGCTTATCGGCAATGCCGATGATATAGACTCGATAGAAGTCGGCGGATATCTGGCAAATTATGATGTGAACAGTCTTATCACACAGATAGGCATACTCCTGCCCGAAGATAATCTTATGTCCTCCAAGGGGCATTACAGCAGTGCCTCGGGAATAATCAGCTTTGACAAGGAATCGGTGCAGGGTGAGCATATAAGCAATCTGCAGCCCTCAGCAGCCAATTCCAACGTCATGGTGATGCGCAATTATGTGCCGATACGCAAGGACGGTATATGTATAGGTATGCTGTACAGTGCCGGCAATCCCTCAAATATCGCCAAGGCATGGCTGCCCAGCATCTACGATAAAAAGGGCTACTGCTATGTGGTCAGCCGTAAAACAGGCGAGGTGATAATAAACACCTCATCAGATCAGATAACAAATATCAGTGATATCTCATTTACCCAGATCGACAGTTCCTATACCAAGGAAGGCACGATCAGCAATATCCTTGACGGAAAGAAGGGCTATTCCGTATTCAGTTCGGGAACCGGAAGTGAAAACCTCTATATGTGCTATCTTCCTTTCAGCATCGAGGACTGGGAAATGGTGGTGCTCGTTCCCGAAAGTGCGGTTTTCTCGGAGGTCACACCGATAAGGAGCGGGATGTATAAGATAATCCTGGTTGCTGTTGTGCTCGTACTTATCTACGGGATATGGCTCGTACGCGAGATACGGTCATCCATCGCAGAGACCGAGAACAAGGCGAATACAGATGTGCTCACGGGTCTCCAGAACCGCAACTGCTATGAGGCATACCTTAAAAAGCTCGAAGGCTCTGCGGAAAATGTCACCTGTCTCTATATAGATGCAAATGGTCTGCATGAGATCAACAACAGCAAGGGGCATTTTGCGGGAGATCAGATGCTGCGCTTTATTGCCGATACGCTGAAGATACAGTTCGGCGGAGATCATATATACCGTATCGGCGGTGATGAATTTGTCGTGTTCCAGTCCGGAAAGTCGGAAGCTGAGATAAACGAGCGGCTTGCAGATTTCCGCGATGCACTTAAGAGAAATGATTATCATGCAGCTGTGGGCACCTGTGTCTTCGGCTCGGGAATGAGCGTGGACACGCTTATCAAGAATGCCGAGAAAGAGATGTACGACGCAAAGCAGAAGTACTACGAGCAGCTCGGAAAAGTTATGAGAGTATGACAAGGAGGTCAGACGATGAAAAAAATATCCCTGCATAAGATAACTGCCTGTGCCCTGAGCCTGCTCCTTGTGTGCGGCTGCTCAAAAAAACTGCCTTCTCTCGAAAATGATGACAACACCGCTGAAGAAGAAAAAAGCATATACGATATGGTATACTATGCCGAGATAGAAACACTGAACTATCTTCAGACCGATACCGAAGTGGATTATGCATTCTGCTCAAATCTGGTAGATAATCTTGTGGACTATGACAAGTACGGGAATATCGTCCCTGGACTTGCCGAAAGCTGGTCAGCAAATGAGGATATGACCGTATGGACATTCAATATCCGCAAGGGAGTGATGTGGGTAGACTGCGACGGCAATGACGTAGCTGAGGTAAAAGCAGACGACTGGGTAGTAGCCGCAGAATATGTCAACAATGTTTCCAACAACGGGGACAATCAGTATATCTATAATACAGGCGGCGTGGTGCATAACGCACAGAATTATTATGATTACACCGAATATATGCTGCTGAGCGACGGCGGAAAGCGCACTACGGATGACGACGGCGAAGAGCTTGTTCCCGTGGATGAGGTCAGACCCGAAGACATAGGCGTAAAGGCAGCAGATGATTATACGCTCGTCTATACTCTCGATCAGCCTTGTTCATTCTTTCTGAGCTGCCTTTCCTATTCTGCATATATGCCCGTGAACAGGGATTTTCTCAATAAAACGGGTGATATGTTCGGCAGGAGCAAGGAAAACATACTCTATAACGGTGCTTTCAGACTTACCGAGTATATCCCGCAGGAAAAGCGCACCCTTGTGAAGAACGAGAAATACTGGGACAAGGACAATGTGCATATAGACATCATCAACTCCAAATATAAAAAGGATATGTCGGAGATAACTCCGGAGATATTCCTCAGCGGTGAAGTAGATCAGACACTTATAATCGTTGAGATGATGGACAAATGGATGTCCGACCCCGATGCAGCTTCACAGGTACACAGCATGCGTCCCGATATCGCGTACAGTTATTTCTACGGCTTCAATTTCAAACCCGAATTCGGCGAAAAATATGAGCCCGACAACTGGAGCAAGGCAGTAGTAAACGAAGATTTCCGCAAGTCGATAATGTTCTCGCTTGACCGCAGGGCGCTTGCAGAGGTTTATGAGCCCTATAATCCTGATATACTTCTCCAGAAGACTATAACTCCGAAGACCTTTGTATCTGCAGGAGGAAAGGATTATACCGATTTTGCTCCCTTTGAGCAGATAATGGCGCGTGACCCCTTCGATCCTGCGCTTGCACAGAGCTATCGTGACAAAGCTCGTACCGCTCTTGAAGAAATCGGTGTGACCTTCCCGATAAAGGTCCTTCTTCCCTATAATCCCGCTATCGTCAACTGGGACAGGGAGTGCCGGCTTGCTGAAAAGCAGATTGAGGATACTCTGGGCTCTGATTTCGTCGATGTCATTGTGGAACGCGGACCTGATACAGGCTTCCTCACCGCGGTGCGTCGCAGCGGCAAGTATGCATTCCTGCTCTGCAACTACGGTGCGGACTTCGCAGACCCTGCTACATATGCTGAACCTTTCACAGCGGACAATTCCTACAGTTTCTGGGACAAGTCTGAAGATCCCGAGATACAGAAGCTTTTTGCTGAATATGCCGATCTGGTGGATAAGGCAGGAAAGACATTTGACAACAAGGAAAAAAGATATGAACTCTTTGCCGAGGCAGAGGCACTGCTGATAGACCACGCTATAATCTGCCCCAGCCGTGTGAGCAACGGTGATGGCTACGTTGCTGACCGCCTCAGCCAGTTTGACGGTCAGTTTGCACCCTACGGTCTTGCTCGCTCACGCTACAAGGGCATGGTGATCCATGAAAAATCCATGAGCATGGAAGAATTCAACGCAGCATACGAGCAGTGGGAGCAGGAGAGACTTAAGTATACAGAGTAATGATACACCGATACCCTTGTCATATTCCATAAGGGTATCGGTTCTTTTATATTCCCGACTATGTGAAAGGCCGGATACTAAGTGAAAAATATTTGACATTGACAAATATCAATAAGATATAAATATCGATATGCCAGACTCAAAGAGATAACCTGTTCCCATACGGGATCATACGAAAATCCAACCCGCAGGGCTTCCCTGCGGGTTTTCTTATGCCTTATGAGCCGGCGGAAAGCCGTACCCCCATAGCATCGCCCTGATATTTCAGGTGCAAAAGCTACACCCCACAGATTAGAACTTCATTAGAATCTGATTAAGCCCCTTGAAAAACGGTCCGGGAAGTAATATAATATGCTCATGACAGATCTGTCATAATAACGGAGGTTATGAATATGAGCAGAGGCAGACCCTTCAGGATACTCGGTATAGCAATACTTGTGATTGAACTTATACTTATACTGAACAATATATCAAAACTGACATACTACAAGACCGCCGAGGCTGAGGTCACAAACAAAGAATCGCATATGGTCGCTCCGGCACACAGCGGATCTCATAAAGAATCCAATTATATCAGATACACCGTAAACGGTGAGGAGTACAGCGCCTGCATCCACGGACACATAGATGCGGAAGTGGGCGGCACCATATCTGTACGCTATAAGCCGTCAAATCCCATCGTGCTCCTGCCGATACATTACACTCCTGTGGATGATATGAATGGCGTAGGCATCGTACTGGGGCTTATGGTCATAGGCACGGGATTTCTGATGGATAAAAAGGAAGACTCCGCAAGCACGGGCCTGTTCGGGATAGGATAAATATAGCACCAACCGCTGAGAGAACACCCCTCAGCGGTTGTTTGCATCTTTATCAGCGGCGGATATCACTCCACCCGTTCAAACCTTTTATACACCCGACCGTCTCTTTCCA
>CACZPE010000022.1 GCA_902782875.1 uncultured Ruminococcus sp.
ATTCCATACTCCTACTCCTGTCATATTACGGAGTTTCTGTATCGCTTTTACGTGTCCGAGAGCAAGATCTACCACATGTATATAATCTCTTACACCCGTTCCGTCGCGTGTAGGATAATCATTACCGAATACCCCAAGTCTCGGGAGCTTTCTTACTGCTACCTTTTGTATATACGGCATAAGGTTATTGGGTATTCCGTTGGGATCCTCACCGAGTTTTCCGCTCTTATGTGCTCCTATGGGATTGAAATAGCGCAGTAATGCTATGCTCCACTCATCATCCGAAACAGATACATCACGCAGGATATCCTCTATCATCAGTTTTGTAGAACCATAGGGATTTGTGGTAGAACGTGGGAAATCCTCCTTGATCGGTACACTCTTAGGTGAACCGTATACCGTAGCGGATGAACTGAATACCAGCCTTTTGCATCCATGCTTTCTCATTTCATCTATTAGTATAAGAGTACCTGTGATATTGTTATGATAATACTCTATAGGCTTCTCCACCGATTCACCTACTGCCTTGAGTCCTGCAAAATGGATCACCGAATCGATATCATTCTCTTCAAAAACACGTTCTACCGCATCTCTGTCAAGCAGATCCGCCTGATAAAACCTGAATGTCTTGCCCGATATCTCTTTGATCAGCTCCAGTACTCTAGGTTTTGAATTGCTGAAATTATCAAGAACAACTATTTCCTCACCATTGTTCAGAAGTTCAATGCAGGTATGCGAACCGATATATCCCGCACCGCCAGTAACAAGTATAGCCATTTCTTTATCCTCCTTATTCTACTTTTGTTCCGCCGACAGGTCTGATATAAAGCTTATAGCAGCTTCCATGCCCGAATATGTTTTCCATGCGTGAAATAAACTCTGCGCTTATATCGTGAGGTACAAACGCCTGTATAGTACCGGCAAATCCGCCTCCGTGAACTCTTGAAGCTCCCCTGTTTCCAAGTACATCTTTTGCAGTATAGAGCCCAAGAACCAGGCCTTCATTCACAGTATCAGATATTGCGAAAACATTCTGCAGGAATTTGAAGGAGCTGTCTCCGCTCTCGTTTACTGTATCAAAAAATGCCTGTATATCACCGCTTCTAAGCGCATCTGCTTCCCTGATTACACGTTCATTTTCATCAAAAAAATGATACGCTCTCGATACCGCTCTGTCCCCGCATTCTTTTCTGATTGATGCTATATTTGCGGTAATATCCTCCTTGGTAATGTCACGAAGCTCAGGTTTACCGAAATATGCCGCAACCGCCTTCATTTCTGACGGGATCGCCGCGTATTCGGGAGTAAGATCTGCGTGATTTCCCTTGGTATCGACAATAAAAAGATCATACCCATTTATATCAAAAGGTATGCTGTCAATTACAGGCTCAGATGTATTTTTGAAATCTATGGTGATAAAGCCGCCGACAGATGATGCCATCTGATCCATAAGTCCGGAAGGCTTACCGAAATACACATTCTCTGCAAACTGAGCTATCTTTGCAATCTCTACAGGCGATATTCCGTTATCGGCAATATCTGAAAGTATAGTACCTATCAGCACTTCAAAGGCCGCAGAAGAGGAAAGACCGCTGCCCTTAAGCACATTTGATACGACATAAGCCCTGAAGCCTCTGATCTTATATCCTTTTTCCGAAAATCCTGCTGCCACTCCCCTGATAAGCGAAGCTGAAGTGTTTTTTTCATCTTCATGTACACTAAGGTCAGATATATCAATAATATCTTCGCCGAATCCTTCAGAATACACCCTTATAACAGATGAATCATCAGGTACAACAGCTGCTATCACATCAAGTCCTACAGCTGCCGCCAGCACGCGTCCCCTGTTATGGTCGGTATGATTGCCGCCAACCTCTGTTCTGCCAGGGGCGGAAAAAAACATGATATCCTGATTGTCTCCATAAAGAGAAATGAACTTTTCTCTAAGACTTGTATATCTTTCAAGCTGTTCGTTTTCCATTCCACGGCCGTAAAGCGCAGTGAGTGTCTCATAGTTTATCATGAGAGTTCCTCCATATCATCATAAGTACTCATCGGTATTAATATCCGGAGTATTGTCCTGCATAAGTGCTGTAACTATCTTGTTGCAGCTTGACATCGGGTCTTTTCTTATATTTTCTGCCATTTTGCGGGCTTTTTCCTCACTGCCTGCATAAAGCGTAAGATCGATAGCTTCAAAATCGCCGCCGCTGATGGAAAAATGAATACTGTATCTCTCATCTTCCCCTGTAACTTCGCATACACATCCAGGTACAGCATTAATAGACCTGAAGTACATAAGAGCTTCTTTCAGTATCCTGCGTCTGAACACCAGAGAAACAGATTTAGAGAAATACTCCGAGCTTTGTCGCCCTTTCTCACCTACAGAGAGCATATCATCCTGTCTTACGAGTGCACCGGTGCCGATGAGGTCGTTCACAGCATCTTTGAGCATAAAATAATCTATCCCCACAGACTCACAGATAAGGCCTAACTGCTCCTCCGTAACAGACCTTCCTGTTTTATGAAGCAGATAACATATTATGACTTTTACATCACTCTGGTCTGTGATCTTAGGCATTATCTCATCCTGCACGTTACCACCTCTTATCAGAAATTCGGATAATCCACCATATATCCGAGTACAGCTATAGCGGCTGCAGCTTCAACTGCAGGTACATACGAAGGGACAAGACAAGCAAGTTCAGCAGAATTCTCACCGGTAACAGTATTTTCAAGCGTAGAACAATTTATCGCATTGACAGATCTGCCCAGAGTCGGATTCGGCTTGAAGGATGCTCTGAAAATAACAGGCATTCCGCTTGTTATCCCTCCGAGTATTCCGCCGTGATTATTTGTTCTTGTTTTTATATAACCGTGATCATCTGCATAGAATTCATCATTGTATTGCGTTCCAAGCATCTTGTCAGCCATAAATCCTGCTCCGAATTCTATGCCTGTAACAAGAGGTATACCGAAAATCAACTGTGATATTGCATTCTCAAGCCCGTCAAACATAGGTGATCCGATGCCCACAGGCAGATTTACAACAGCACATTCTATTATTCCGCCCAGACTGTCACCGCATCTGGCAGCTTCTTCTATGTCTGCGCGCATTTTTGCTCCCTGTCTGTCATTTATAACAGGAAAAGTCTTTTTGCGCACCTTTACTATCGTGTCCCTGTCCACTCTGCATGGATCAAAGGCCGTATCCCTGATACCGTGTACAGAGCGTATATGCGCTCCGGTATATATACCTCTGCGTTCGAGTATCTGAGTACATACAGCTCCCGCAAACACCAGCGGAGCAATAAGCTTCTTGGAAAGATGTCCGTCATTCCTGAGATCATTGAAGCCTTTATATCTTACAGTACCTGTATAGTCAGCATTGCCGGGTCTTGCTATTCTCGGCGCATTTCCCGATTCATCAGGATGAAATTCATTGTTGGTGATAAGAGCCATCACAGGTGAGCCCGTGGTACGGCACCCGTTTATACCCGACATGATACTCGGCATCTGCGCTCCGCTTATTATCTCA
>CACZPE010000023.1 GCA_902782875.1 uncultured Ruminococcus sp.
ACCTCGGGGTGGAACTGTACGGCATAGAGACCTGCTGCACTGTTCTCCATAGCTGCGGTGGGGCAGTTGTCGGTGTGGGCGGTAACTGTGAAGCCCTCGGGAACAGCACTTATATAATCGGTATGGCTCATCCATGAGATGTTCTTGTCCTCAAGGCCCTTGGTGTTTGAGAAAAGCACGGAGGAGCGGTCATAATAGGTATCGGTCTTGCCGTATTCCCTGCTGTCTGCGGTCTGAACCTTGCCGCCGAGAAGATGCGCCATGAGCTGTGCGCCGTAGCATATACCGAGCACGGGCACGCCTATGCTGAATATCTCTTTGCTTATCGTGGGTGAGGAATCAAGATAGACGCTGTTGGGACCGCCTGTGAATATAATACCCTTAGGTGCAGCGGCCTTGATCTCTTCAATGGGTGTCTTGCAGGATCTTACCTCGCAGTATACTCCGCACTCACGCACGCGTCTTGCTATGAGCTGGTTGTACTGACCGCCGAAGTCTATGACGAGTATCAGCTGATGTTCCATACACTAACCTCCGTATATAAAGGGTGCCGTAAACAGACATGCCTGCCGCACGGGCCCCGAAATCTATGCAGTAACAGAAAATAATACATTATATTGTCTCATATCTTTTGTATGTTTGCAAGCGTTATTTTGTAAAATTTTATTTCTGTAGTCCTTTCTGATGCGCGATAATACTCACAGGGATGCGCCTGAACAGGAAAATTATCATAAAATACACTATATATTCAAATCGAATTAACATTGTATGTATATAATAAATAATATGTATCTTTTCGCGGCTGTGCTTTTGTTCAAAAAAGTCAACAGTAATAACAAGATAAGGATGATGATGATGCAGAAGCGTATCGGTCTTATTATGGCTTATCCTGAATCGACCTATCAGCAGAGAGTGCTTGATGCTGCGTGCTCGGTGTGCAGCGAGTACGGCTATGATCTGCTTGTGTTCACTATGCTCGTGCAGTCCTGCCATTATCAGAAGGATTATCTTGAGGGTGAACTTGATATATACGATCTTATAAATTTTGACGAGCTTGATGCTGTGCTGGTCAATACCATATCACTGAGTGAGAAAAATGAGACCTATCTGCTCGACAGGATAAGAAAAAAGATACAGAAGCAGTGCACAAAGCCTGTTGCCGCACTGGACCTTGAGTTCGGCTCGTATTTCAGGTCTATGACCGATGAGACCTCGGCTTTTGAGATAATAACAGAGCATATGACAGCGATACACGGAGCAAGGAACATATACTTCCTTTCGGGTGTTGAAGGGCATGAGGTCTCCGAGCGCAGAGAGCGCGGCTTCAGGAATGTACTTGAGCGCTACGGCATTGCCTGTGACGAAAAGAAGATATTCTACGGCAATTTCTGGTATCCGGGCGGAGAGGCGCTTGCCGACAGGATCATATCCGGAGAGCTTGAAAAGCCCGATGCGGTGATATGCGCCAATGATTCCATGGCGATAGGCCTGTCAGAAAGACTGGCAGAGCACGGTATCCAGGTGCCGAGGGATATAGCCGTGACAGGATATGACGCCACGGTAGAGGCGGCGGTGAACAGCCCTGCGATCACCACATATGTGCCTGAGGTAAGAATGGCCGTACACAAGGCGATAAACTACCTCAGAAAAGAGATGGACAGCACCGCGGAGCTCATAGAGCCCCACGGGAGCGATGACAACGGACTGCGCCTCTGTGCCAGCTGCGGCTGTGCGGAGAATATACGATATATAAAGGACAGACTTCTGTCCTCACTGTGGATAAGCTCGCACAACGAGGGCAAGACACATCTTGATTCGGTGGATATGAACAAGATGCTCGACAGCTATTCGTTTGAAAAATTCACCAGTGCAAACGATGTTGACACCGGCCTTAAGGAGATATATGCGTCTGACTGGCTGATAAGGCCTTACATCAATTTCTGGCTCTGCCTTGATCCTGACTGGCTCGACACGGAGAAGGTGCATCTGAAGGGCTATCCCGAGCAGATGAATATAGCGATACATACGGTGCCTACAGATGAATTCAGTCTGGGTGACGGACAGCACTACACTGTAAGGAACGATCATATGTTTGATACCGAAAAGCTGCTGCCGTACCTGAATGAGGAGCATGAGCCGTCGGTATTCTATTTTGTGCCCATGCATTTTTCGGATATAAGGTTCGGATATTCTGTGCTGCAGTGCGCTCTCGGGCAGAAGCGCAAGACAGCGGCGGTATTCCACAACTGGATAAGGAACGTAGGCAACGCGCTGGAGATGATACGCTCCAAGAACAGACTGACTATACTCGCCAACCGTGATGAGATGACGGGACTTTTCAACCGCAGGGGTATGGAGCATGAGCTCGGAAAGATAGATATGTCATCACAGACGGATGAGTGGCTGGTATATGTTGTTGATATGGACGGACTGAAGTATATAAACGACACCTTCGGCCATCCCGAGGGGGATTTCGCGCTCAAGACCGTATCGGCGGCTATTATGAGCATAGCGCGTCTGGATGATATCTGTGTGCGTGCGGGCGGCGATGAGTTCTATATCGTCGGTGCCGGGCCATATGATGAGGAGCAGTGCCGCAGGCGCTATGACGATTTCCTGAAAAATCTTGATAATATGTCGCGCAATGCGGGCAAGCCCTATCCTGTGCTTGCAAGCATAGGCTTTGCTCACGGCCCTCTGTCAAGGGATATAGACGATGTACTGAGCGAAGCGGACGTGAAGATGTACGAAAGCAAGCTTGAAATGAAGCACTACAGGGGATGATGCGGCTCCCCGATGTCCGGTCCGTGTGTATATAATAATAATTGTATATGTGTATTACCATTTTTTGCGATTATTCAGTAGAATATTACAAGTATTTTAACGGGAAAATGTTTATTATGCACAAAAACTATGGGTTAAAATATACACAAAAATAGATTGTTAGACTTGACAACTATTAGTCAACTTGTTATAATATTTACACGGGCTATCAGTTTTTTTCATCATTTACCGTATTATTTCATGTTCTTTATAAGAAGCTTTGTGCTCACTGCAATGCCATCCGCACTGCATTTTAGCGGGGCGGCGGCATTGCTGTGTGTATAAGAATGTGCGGATTTGTTTATTGTGAAAGATGCATATGTCTGTGAAATAAACAGCCTGTACTGTGTACGGGGCTGAATTAAGAAAGGTGGTCTGTCTTTTGTCAGGGAAATCAGGTCTGAAACGGCTGCTGTCCGGTCTGACCGCTTTGATGCTGTGTGCGGCGACATTCACTGCTGTCCCTGCTGAAAAAGCTTCGGCTGAGACGTATGAGTTGCCGACGATCAGTTATACTAAACAAAAGACCTATTCCGAGTACTTTGACGAGATCAGCGATGCGGCGCATCCGAGCGGCGAGATCTATATGGATTATACGTCAAGTGCTGACGGGGCAGAGGTCGAAGTCGGGCAGTATCCTGCCGACGGCGGCGAAAAGAAGGACGCTGTCATATGGAAAAACGAGGAAGGCAATGTATCCTATACGGTTGATGTGCCGCAGGACGGTGCATACAACATCGAGATGTGCTATTATCCCGTACTGGCGGGAAATACCGTTTCAGAGATATCTGTACTGATAGACGGAGAAAGTCCTTACGATACCGCGACAAGAGTAAGCATACCCCGCCGCTGGCATTCAAGGAATGAGATAAAGCAGAATGAAAGAGGCAATGAGACAAGACCGCCGCAGGTGGAGGAGCCTGACTGGATAACCACGATGCTCAAAGATTCCGACGGCCTTTTCAATGAGCCTCTGTATTTTGAATTGAGCGCAGGTACACACGTGATAACGTTTTCATCAGAGAGAGCGGCTATTGCGATAAACTATGTGAAGCTGTGCCAGTATGAAGCTGCGCCCGCCTATACAGCGCCCTCCGAGGCTGAACTCGCGAAGAATGCAGGTACCGCTTCCATAAAGGTGCAGGGCGAGAACTTTGCGTACACCAATTCGCAGATGCTTTTCCCCACGTATGACAGAGGAAACTATCTGACCGAGGATCATACGGGCGAGAGCACGGATCCCGTAAAGGAGCGCTACAATACTGTCGGCAACGATACATGGAACAAGCAGGAGCAGATGATAACATGGAAGATCGATGTCCCTGCGGAAGGCTGGTATAAAGTCGGCATAAAGGCAAGACAGGACGATATGAGAGGCTTCTATTCAAACAGAAGGCTCTATATAGACGGTACTGTGCCCTCTGCTCCCTTTGATCAGATCAAGTTCTACTATGATCCCGAGTGGCAGATGACTTATCCCACGGATGACTCCGGCGCACCTGCCTATGTGTACCTCACACAGGGCACCCACGAGCTGTCTCTTGAGGCTATACCCGGTGAGATAGGCGAATCCATGCGCGTACTTGACGGTATAGTATACGAAGCAAATCAGTACTATCTCAAGATACTGATGATCACGGGACCGAACCCCGACCGTTATACAGACTACTACGTACAGAAAGAGATACCCGAGCTGATACCCGCCTTCCAGAGACTGTCCGACAGCCTCAAGGCAGAGCAGGCAAAGATCGAGGGCCTCTCGAACTCCTCGGGCTCTGAGGCGACTACTCTCGCAAGATTTGCGGAAGTGCTCGACCGCTGCATAAAGAAGCCCAACAAGATCCAGAACTTCATATCCAACTCATCTATAAAGGATAATATCGCTGCTCTTTCCGCATGGATGAAGCAGTACAGAATGCAGCCCCTTGAAGTCGATTTTATCGAGCTTTGCCCTGCTGACAAGGAATTCACTCCCGTAAAGGAGAATTTCTTCAAGGCTGCGGGCTATGCCGTAAAGGGCTTTGTAGGCTCCTTCTTCGAGGACTATACGGTGCTTTCCGACAGTTCCAAGGATTCCATCATGGTCTGGGTGACCCTCGGCCGTGACCAGGCTACAGTCGTAAAGGAACTGACCGATTCTGAATTCAATACCACCCATGATACCAAGGTGTCCATAAACCTTGTACAGGGTACCATCATGGAAGCCGTGCTTGCGGGCAAGGGTCCTGATGTGGCAATGTTCGTCGGCGGTGAATTTCCCGTAAACCTTGCTATAAGAGATCTTCTTGTTCCCCTTGACAATATGGACGGCTTTGATGAGGTGACATCAAGATTCCAGGAGAAGGCTCTCGTTCACTATCAGTTCAACGGCAGCACCTACGGCATCCCTCTTGCAAGGGACTTCCCGATGATGTTCTACCGCACGGATACCCTTGCGGAGCTCGGCATTGAGCATCCGCCGGAGACATGGGACGATCTTATCGATATGCTCCCTGCTTTCCAGAGAAAGTATCTGCAGCCCGGTCTTATACTCCCTGCGAGCCTCGGCGTTGCTCCCTCCACGGAGGCGGGTCACACCTATGCAATGCTCATGCTCCAGTCGGGCATAAACTACTATAACGATGAGCAGACCGCCACCACCTTTGATTCTGTCGAGGCCGTCGAGGCATTCGACAAGTGGACGCAGTTCTATACAACCTATCAGTTCGACCAGGTGTACGATGCGTTCACAAGATTCAGAACAGGCGAGGCTCCCATAGTTATCCAGAACTACAATGCGTTCTACAACCAGCTTGAAGTAGCTGCTCCCGAAATATCGGGCGCATGGGATTTCTGCCCCGTGCCCGGCACAAGGAGAGCGGACGGCACTGTATCCCACGCTGCGAATTCCGGCGGAAGCGGTATCATCGTAATGAAGGACTGCAGGAACGTACAGGGCGCATGGGAATACATCAAGTGGTTCACATCCGATGATGTGATGGTAGAATACGGCCAGAACGTCGAAGGCGTTATGGGTCCTCTCGGACGCTTCAGCACTGCCAACGTCAATGCGCTCCAGAAGCTCAACTGGTCCAAGACCGACCTTGAAAAGATCAACGCTCAGCTCAACGAGCTTGATGAGATACCGATAACACCGTCCTCGTATGTTGTTACCAGAAGTATAATGAATGCGTTCCGCTCGGTAGTAAACGAGAACCAGAACGCAAGAGAACAGCTCCGATGGTACAACAGGGACATTAATGCCGAGATCACGAGAAAGCGCAAGAACCTCGGTCTTGACGAATAAAGGAGGGTAAAATTTTGGCAGAACAGGCTGCAAAAAAAGAGATTCTGCTCCCTTCGGAGAGAAAAATGAGCCGTAAGGAGAAAAGAGATTATACTCTCCACGAGATGAAGAGAAACTATATGTGCTACATCATGCTCGCACCGTTTATGCTCTTCTTCATCATATTCACGGTCGTACCCGTAATCATGTCGCTCCCCATGGGCTTTACCAGCTTTGATATGGCGAGCTTCCCGAAGTGGGTAGGATTTCAGAATTTCTATACGCTCTTCCTTGACGACGATGTATTCATGAAGTCGATAAGGACAACACTGATATTTGCGATATTCACCGGACCTCTCAGCTATATGATGAGCTTTATGCTCGCATGGCTGATAAATGAGCTCCACCCCACGCTCAAGACACTGTTCACGCTCGTATTCTATGCGCCGTCAATGGCAGGAAATATCTACTTTGTATGGCAGCTGATATTCTCGGGCGACCAGTACGGTTATCTCAACGCGTTCCTTATGGAGCTGGGCATAACCTACAATGCAAGACAGTGGCTCACCGATGCGTCCCTCATGCTCGGATGCGTTATCATAGTACAGCTCTGGGTATCCATGGGTGCAGGCTTCCTTGCAATGCGTGCAGGTTTCCAGGGCATAGACAAGTCCATGTATGAAGCAGGTGCCATCGAGGGCATAAAGAACCGCTGGCAGGAACTTATATACATCACGATCCCGTCTATGGGTCCTTCGCTGATGTTCGCTGCTGTTATGCAGATAGTACAGGCCTTCACCTGCGATATCGTGGGACGTACCCTCGCAGGCTTCCCGTCAACGGATTACAAGGTACACACCATTATGACTCATGCCTTCGACTACGGCTGGGTAAGATATGAGATGGGCTACTCGGCTGCGATATGCTTTGTGCTTTTCGTGGTGATGCTCGTCTGCAACAACCTCGTCGGCAAGATGCTCGGCAAGTACATTGACTAAGAGGTGAGCTAAGTGGCAAAAAAGAAAAAAGATCTCAAGCCCTCCGAGCTCGCCGCTCTCAGGGAACAGGAGAATGCTGCCGCACTTGCGGCACTGAAAAAGCGCCGTGAGAAGGAACATAAGAAAATGCTCAAGTCCAAGGGCTCCAACAAGAGAGTCGGCAAGTCCTGGACAAATGATATCGGCATATTTCTCCTGCTCTTCTTCATGGGACTGTTTATGGTATTCCCGATATATCTTGCAGTCGTAAACTCCATAAAGCCCGTACAGGAAGTATTCCTCATGCCTCCGAAGCTTTATGCGATGGACCCCACCACAGAGAATTTCAGGGATCTGTTCAAGATCGCCAACAATTCCTGGGTGCCGTTCTCAAGAAATATATTCAACAGCGTATTCGTAACACTCGTGGCAACGGTGCTGCACGTACTCTTCGCTTCAACAGCTGCATTCGTGCTTTCCAAGTGCCGCTTCCCCGGTGACGCATTCCTCAATCAGGTCGTTGTCATAGCCCTTCTGTTCAACTCCACAGTACTTTATATAATGCAGTACATGGTAATGGCTACCCTGGGCATGATAAACACCTATTCGGCACTGATACTCCCCATAATATCGACATCTATGGGTCTCTACCTTATGAGACAGTCAATGACGACTATCCCCGATGCAATGATAGAGGCCGCCAAGGTGGACGGTGCAGGTCTGCTGAGGATCTGCTGGGGCGTTGTAATGCCCAACTGTAAGCCCGCTCTTATGACGATCATCATTTTTGAGTTCCAGACGGCGTGGAACGCAAACGGCGGCGGTCTTGTATACGATGAGGCACTCAAGACCATCCCCGTTGTTGTTCAGCAGATCGCTGCGGCCGGTATCGCCCGTCAGGGTGCGATAGCTGCATCGGCAGTTGTTCTGATGATACCTCCTCTGCTGGTATTCGTACTTGCACAGAGAAACGTTATGGAAACGATGGCGCATGCAGGTATGAAGGATTGATCTTCATACATGATTAAACTTAAAAAGGGTGATGATATGTCAGGCTTTAAAAGGCTGCTTTCAGCCTGCGGCGCACTGCTGATAATGACCTCACTTGCAGGCAGTGTACACGCTACGGAAAGCTATGACCCTTACAGCTACGACAGATGGGGCGATTCGGTCCCCTCACAGGTCGGATATACAGCAGAGAGATTTGTTGACGGAAAGCTCATCAACGGGCTCTCCGACAAGATAAGGAGCATGGAAGGCTTCGATTATGATACAGAGAGCTGGAAACAGCTGCTGCAGCTGAAAGAACCTGCCGATCTCTACATCTCATATGACGACAAGATGTATATAGTTGATAAGGGCAACAACAGGATCGTGGTCACCGACCTCGATTTCAACCTCGTGGGCTATATGGACAAGTTCACGTACAACGGAGATACACTCAAGCTCAATGCCCCGCAGGGCATATTCGTGGATCAGTACACCGACTTTGTGTATATCTGCGATACAGAGAACAGCAGAGTTCTCAAATGCGACTATGACGGCAATGTGGATATGGTTTTCGAGAAGCCCCAGTCAGAGATATATTCTCAGGAGCTTACCTTCAAGCCCGAAAAGGTCGTAGTTGACAAGGCGGGCAATGTTTATATGGTAGTCGGCTCTATCACAAAGGGTGCGGTCATGTACAGCAAGACAGGCGAGTTCCTCGGCTTCTTTGGTGCAAACCGTGTCGAGGCTACCGCAGAGATCGTGATGAACGCTTTCTGGAACACCATCGCCACCGAAGCTCAGAGAGACCGTATGGCAAAATCCACTGCGGTAGGCTTTGACAACTTCGATATCGATGACAGCGGCTTTATATACACTGTCACAGAGTCCAATGATGTACAGACCGATACTGTGAAGAAGGTCAATCCCAAGGGCACGAACATTCTCCACACAATAGTCGATGAGGATACCGTGTTCGGTGATCATAACCCCGCTTACTGGTCTATATATACCAAGCAGTCTGCGATCGTGGATATCGATATCGGCCCCAACGGAGAGATGAATCTGCTTGATTTCGCACACGGCAGAGTATTCCAGTATGACAAGCTCGCAAACCTCATGTTTGTCATGGGCGGCTCGGGCAACCAGCTCGGAACATTCCTCAGCGCTGTTGCCATAGAGTCCTATGATGACAAGATATACGTGCTTGACTCAAGAAAGAACGGCATAACGATATTCAAGAGAACGGATTTCGGCCAGATAGTTACCACTGCTACAGATCTCTACAACAAGGGCTACTACGATGAGTCCTATGAGCCGTGGCAGGAAGTCATCAAGTATGACGGCAACTATGTAAGGGCTTATATCGGCATAGGTAATGCGCTTCTCGGTCAGGAAAAGTACAAGGAAGCGATGAAGTACTTCAAGGTCGCTATCAGCCGCAAGCGCTACAACAGAGCGTTCGAGGGCTACAGGGACCAGCTGATGCAGAAGTATCTCACACCTGTGGTGATAACGATATTCGTACTTGTGGTACTCACAAAGGTACTCAAGCTCCTCGAAAAGAAGGGCGTAATAAAATTCCCGTGGACAAGAAGGAGAGGTGCATAGAATGCTTGATCTTACCCAGGGCCAGTTTGTAAAGCACGTTGTTATGCATCCGTTCGAGGGATTTGAGGACCTGAGATGGAAAAAATCGGGTTCCATGGTTATAGCGACTGTTATAGTTGCCCTGCTGTTCTTCCAGCAGCTGGCGTATGACAGGCTTTACGGCTTTCAGTACTATGTTGACTACGACAAGGTTTTCAATATAATCCCGTACATATTCCGCAGCTTCGGACTGTTTCTGCTGTATGTGGTCTGCAACTGGGCCATGTGCACGCTCTTTGACGGCGAGGGCTCGCTCAAGAATATCTACATAGTCACAGCGTATGCGCTTATACCGTATATCGCGGGAAGCCTGCTGGGCACATTCCTGTCGCATATACTGATAATAGATGAGCAGATATTCATCGAGACAGTGGAGATCATAGGTCTTGCCTGGTCGGTGGTGCTGTTCATATCAGCAATGAAGGCAGTACATCAGTTCACGTTCGGCAAGACGATCGCGCTGATACTCCTCACTGCGGTTGCGATGCTTGCATGTGTTTTCCTGCTCGTACTGCTGCTCACACTGTTCCAGCAGGTACTGATATTCATATTTACGATTTATACGGAGCTGTCTTATAGGCTTAGAGTATAAAGGAAAAGTGGTGATCATAGATGAATCTTAAGTTTAAAAGGACAGCTGCGTTCCTGCTTTCCCTTCTGCTCTTAGCCCCTATGGGTGCAAGCGTATACTCCGAGGATGCTGCGGATGATGCCGCGGCCAGCCAGGAGCAGACGGAAGATGCCGATGAAAAGGCAGATGAGCAGGAAGAAGAAAAGGAAGAAAAGAGTTCCAAGAAAAAGAAGAAAAAGGACGAGAAGCCCCGTACCGAGGAAGAAGCCTTCGCGCTTATGAAAAAAGTCGCAGGCAACGACAAGCTCGAGCTTTACAAGAACGACAAGGAGTATACCCTCTGCCTGAAGGATCTGAGAACAGGCAAGCTGTGGTGGTCAAATCCCGTCGATCTCGAGCAGTCAAACGCCAAGAAGGGCCAGAAGACAGACCTTGCATCGGCTATCTCGCTTACATATGCAGAGCCCTACAACCGTTCTACCACAACACAGAACAACAAGGGCAAGGGCAAGACAAAGATGACCGACATACCCAACGGCGTGAAGTATGAGTACACATTCTCCCAGCCGGGTATCAAGATACCCGTTGAGATCACGCTTGAGGACGATCATCTCAAGCTGTATGTCGATACCAAGCAGATAAAGGAGGATCATCCTTCATCCATCGACGGTCAGCTCGTCAGCGATCTTGCGTTCTTCACAACATTCGGTGCTGCGGGACTCAATGAAAATGGCTACTTCGTAGTTCCCGACGGATGCGGCGCCGTGGTTGAATTCAACAACGGAAAGACCGACCTGAGAACATATTCGGGCAAGGTATACGGCAGGGATATAACTGTTGTAAAGCAGCAGAAAACAGCCGTGACGAGAAATGTCAGCCTGCCGATGTACGGCATAGTCAAGGGCGATTCAGCTCTTATGGTCGTAGCTACCAAGGGTGATGCCTGCGCATCCATCAACACATATGTATCAAATCAGAACAAGACGGACTATAATTCGACCTATTTTGATTTTGAGCTGAGAACATCCGATGAATACATGATGGGCGGCGATTCAAACCCTCTGAAGGTATTTGAGAAGAGAGGCATACTCGTGCCTGAGATAGAGGTAAGGTACTATCCCGTTGTCAACGAAAACGGCGGCGATATCGACTATACCGACATCGCAAAGGAGTACAGGGATTATCTTATCAAGGAAAAGGGCGTTGAGGACAAGCAGATACCCCAGACCTCGCCCCTGTATATCGACATCTACGGCGGCACTCTCGAAAAGAAATCAGTGCTCGGAGTACCCGTTACCGTAAGACAGCCCGTGACCAAATTCGATACCGCAAAGAATATGCTCGAGGGTCTCAAGGGCCGTTCGGTTGACGAGATGGTAGTCACCTACAACAAATTCTCCGGCGAGGATATGGGCGAAAAGATAACCGATTCATGGAGCCCTGCTTCAAATCTCGGCGGAAACGGCGGCTGGAAAAAGCTGAAAAGCTACGCCGACCAGAACAATATCGCGATATATCCGTCCGTTGACAATACTCTCTTCAAGACAGGCAACGGCTACTGGTCGATGACGAATACCGCCATAAGAGTATCTAATGCATACTCCAGAATACCTGTCTACGATCTGGCGCACGGCGTTGAGAACAAGTACTACAAGCCGCTTTCACTGTTCTCTCCCGCTTCCTACAACAGGGCATTTACAAGGCTGATAAACAGTTATTCCAAAAAGGGCAACACGAATTTTGCGTTCGGTTCGCTCTCGAATACGATATACGGCGACTACGGCAAGGCAGCCACTTCAAGAGAGATGGCAAAGGGCATAGTTTCCGATATCTATGCAAATGCTAAGCAGAACGGTTCTGTACTCGCTGATAATGCCGCATCCTATGTTATACCTTATGCGGACCATGTCACCAATGTACCGATCGATTCGAGCAAGTTCGACCTGTTCGACTATGACGTTCCCCTGTATCAGATGGTGCTTCACGGAGTTACTCCCTATTCGGGCATCGCGCTCAATTCCGAAGCGGATGTACAGCGTGCGATACTTGACTGTGTATCCTCGGGAAGCAATTTCAGCTTTGATTTCGTGGGACTTGAAGCAGCAGACCTCAAGGATACCAAGCTTGACTGCTACTACTATGCGTACTACGCAAACTGGACAGACGAAGCAGCAGGAGCATATCAGCTTGCCAATGAAGTGCTCGCACCTGCGGCTGATTCCTACATCGTTGACTACAATATCTACGATGGCGGAAATGAGATAGAGACCGTCTACGACGGCGGCTATACCACGGTCGTGAATTATGAAAAGGGCACTATCACGGCAAACGGCAAGGTATACAACGTTGCCGATTACATAGGACAGGGGGCTGCAGAGTGAAAAAACTTAATCTTTCATACGAAAAGAAAAAGGGACTTTACGGCTATGGCTTCATTGGTCTGTGGTTCATCGGCGCGATGATGTTCTTCATCATTCCCGTTATAAAGTCGTTTATCTACTCATTCTACAATGTTACACCCGATATCGGACAGCTCGTAATGACACCTGCGGGCATAGAGAACTACAAGAGAGCATTCATGGTAGACCCGAACTTCCGCATATACCTCACGGAGGTACTCGGTCAGACCGCATGGCAGACACCTGTAATAATCGTGTTCTCGCTCTTTGTTGCTATCATAATCAATCAGGAATTCTTCGGAAGAACATTTGCAAGAGCGATATTCTTCCTGCCCGTTATCATAGCGACAGGCCCTGTGTACGCAATAATCACAGGTGACCTTTCCACATCGGGTACAGCGGATGCGGACCAGTTCTCGACGATGTTCTCGTCAAACATGGTAGACCAGCTTCTCGAATTCATAGGCATCTACGGATTCAGTGACAAGCTGACCGATCTGCTTTCGACCATGACCTCGGATATCCTGAACCTGGTATGGAAATGCGGTATCCAGATCATAGTATTCCTCTCGGCACTGCAGGCAATACCCCCGCAGGCCAAGGAGGCAGCAGGCATTGAGGGCGCTACCGCATGGGAATTCTTCTGGAAGATAACACTTCCCTATGTATCACCTATGATACTTGTAAATCTTGTATATACGATAATCGACACATTCGTTGATCCCTCCAACAGGGTCATGGAACGTGTGCTGCAGATACAGGATGACTGGAAATACGGTCTGTCGGCCGCTATGGCATGGAGCTATTTCGTTATAATACTCATAGTTGTCGGAATAATATTTGCGGTTATGAACAAGATCGTATACTACGATGACTGATCAAGGAGAGTTGGAAAATGGCAGAGATCGCTAAAAAACAGAATCCCATTTCCGGCATTCTTCAGAAGATCAGACCGGAAAAGAAACCCAAGGAACCGAAGCGCAACCGCAAGGAGGAGAAGGAACGCTTCAAGAAGCGCCTTGCAACCCTTACTCCTGCTGAGCAGAAGTACCTGAAAAGAAAGAGATTCATCGAATCGGTATGGCCCGTTATGAGAGCACTCCTGGTGTTCGGCCTTTGCTTCGTTATCATCTATCCGCTGCTGTACATGGTAACAGCTGCGTTCAGACCCAGGGCGGAGATGAATGACCCGACGATCATATGGCTCTCAAAGACACATACCACCCAGAACATCAAGGATGTCATAAGGACGATGGATTTCTGGCATACTCTGGGCAACACGCTGTTCCTCAACATCGGATGCTCTATCATTCAGGTCATAACCTGTGCGCTCACCGGATACGGCTTCGGAAGATTCAAGTTCAAGGGAAAGAATATACTCTTCGGCGTGGTAATATTCATGATACTCATGCCGCCGCAGATCATACTCATCCCTCAGTACACATTCTTCCGCTACTTCAACCCCTTCGGCATATACCACAAGCTCACAGGCAACTTCATCAACCTGATAGACAGCCCGCTGACCATGTATATGCCCGCGCTCACCGCGAACGGCATAAAGGCAGGCCTGTTCATATTCCTGTTCAGGCAGTCCTTCAGAGGCCTTCCCAAGGAGCTTGAGGATGCGGCTTATCTCGACGGATGCTCGCCGCTCAGGACATTTGTCAGCGTTATGATACCCAATGCAGGATCTACATTCCTCACGGTATTCCTCCTCTCGGTAGTATGGTACTGGAATGACTACTATGTAAGTACCTCGTTCTTCACCAACAACTCCACGATAGCACTTCAGCTCAAGAACCTCGATGCCGCACTGGTAAGAGTTATATTCAACAACGGCAACGTCAAGGTAAATGCACGAGAGCTCATCGTATGGATGGAAGCAGGCTGTCTGCTGGCAGTCACACCGATACTGATCATGTATATATTCCTCCAGAAGTATTTCACAGAGGGTATCGCAAGATCGGGCCTTACAGGCATGTAATCGCACAGCGAACGCGTTTATGCGGCGAAACGGCTTTTGCCGTTTCGCTGCATAATTATAAAAAGCAGGATATACAGCAAAGCTGTATATCAAGGTGCTCTGTATGATGCCCCGAGATATCGGGGAATGATACGGACTACTTTGTTCTAACAGAGGTTTATATGACAAATAACAGACTTTTTTACACACAACCCGCAGAGGAATGGCACAACGCACTGCCGCTGGGCAACGGAAGGCTCGGCGCTATGGTTTTCGGCAGACCGACGAACGAGACCATATCTCTCAACGAGGAATCACTCTGGTCGGGCGGTTTCCGCAGACGCGAGAACCCGAAGGCAAAGGAAAATATCGCACTTATGCGAAAGCTCGTTCATGAGGGCAGGGCTGCAGAGGCAAACGCCCTTTGCGAGAGCGCATTCTACGGCAACAATGATCAGCAGAGGCACTATCAGCCCCTGGGTGATCTTCATATACTGTCAGCTCAGGCTGAGGTCACTGGATATACCCATACTCTTTCTCTTGAATACGGGTATGATAAGGTGGAGTATACCGCCGACGGAGCGCATTTCATAAGACAGACCTTTGTATCGTTTCCCGATGATGTTATAGTTGTGGAGATACGTTCTGACATAAAGGGGAGCGTATCCTTTGAGGCATATATCGACGGGCGCGACGACAGCTATGATGAGAACAGGGCCTATGATGAGAATACGCTGGTATACACCATATCAGACGGTATGGCATGCACCTGTGCGATGCATATCACGACACAGGGCGGAAAGGTATCTGCCCGTGGCAGCCGCATTGCTGTCGAGGATGCGGATACTGCTTATATCATAATAGCAGCACAGACAGCATACCGCACGGGCGATCATTTCTACAAAGCCATATCTCAGGCTAAGGCTGCGGGCAGAAAGACGGGCGAGCTGTATATCCGCCATATCAAGGATCACAGCGAGCTGTACTCACGGTGCAGCCTGGATATAGAAGGGGAGGACCGTGACGATATCCCTACCGACAGGCGTCTTGAGAACATCAGGAACGGCGGCACGGATACAGGGCTTGCGGCGCTTTACTTCAATTTCTCGAGGTATCTGATGATAGCAGGTTCACGTCCCGGCACACTGCCGCTCAACCTGCAGGGTATATGGAACAAAGATATGTGGCCCGCATGGGGCAGCAAATACACAGTGAACATCAACACCGAGATGAACTACTGGGGTGCGGAGGTACAGTCCCTGCCCGAGTGTCATATGCCGCTGTTTGACCATATCGAGCGTATGCGCGAACACGGACGTGTAACAGCCCGTGAGATGTACGGCTGCCGCGGCAGTGTATGCCACCATAATACCGATATATGGGGCGATACCGCACCGCAGGACAGATGGCTGCCCGCCACGCTGTGGGTGATGGGCCTTGCATGGCTGTGCATACATATATGGGAGCACTATGAGTATACCCGTGACAAGGATTTCCTTGATGAAAAATTCGACACGATGACTGAGGCGGCGGAATTCTTCCTTGACTATCTGGTGACGAATGATGAGGGGTATCTTGTGGTATCGCCCACGCTCTCTCCCGAGAATACATATATCACAAAAGAGGGCGAGACAGGCCATCTGTGTGAGGGCTGCGCGATGGATACAGCGATACTCCACACGCTCTTTACCGATATAATAAATGCAGCAGAGGTGCTGTGGGATGACGGGGAGTATCCCGATATCGTTGAAAGTATAAAGGCGGCCCGCGACAAGCTGCCTCCGCTGAAGGTCGGCAGGCACGGCCAGATATGCGAATGGATGCAGGACTATGACGAGGCTGAGCC
>CACZPE010000024.1 GCA_902782875.1 uncultured Ruminococcus sp.
GGCTGCAGCTTCATCGGGAGCAGGAACGTCAACTACAGCTTCAGCTGCGGCCTCTTCAGCAACTTCGGCAGCTATGGCTGTTTCGGCAGTTTCATCTTCGGCGGGTTCTTCCGCGTCAGTGATATCGTTCACGGGTTCTGCGGGGATGTCTTCCTCGGGTTTGACGTTTCGTCTTGAGAACAGTTTGTCAAATAAACTCATTGTAAGATCCACTCCTTTTATGAAACTGCCGCATAAAGCTATGAGCTTCTGCCCGGCATTCTGTGTTTGATCATCCTGTCAGAATATCAAGGATATTATTATATGAAATATAATTACGACATATTCTCATATACTAATCATAATTTTATCATATTTATCCTAAAATGTCAATATGATTTCCGATGGATATTCAGTCATAATTGTAGAATTTCAATAAAAAAGTTACTGCACTTCATCCAAATAGGGGGTAGACAAATGTACCCCGCCGGAAATACGGCGGGGATATTCTCAGTTTTCCCAGTAAGAAAGAGCGATATCATAGCAGGGACTTCTTTTGTCGGCATCAACGAGGTAGTTTACAAAAAGCTGCTCGGTCTCTTCATCCCTGCAGGTGAGAAGAGCTCTCATAGCGGTTGCGGTGATCTCGTAGTCAGATTCTCTGCGGTGCAGTATCTTCTTTGCGTATACATATCCTCTTTCAGGGTGATAATGAGACAGATACATGAGTATGATGGTGAGCATATATATATCATCATAGTCATCCGAGCCGAGGAGCTTTTCTATATCCTCATCCGTGATATCATCCTCATTGCCTCTGTAGCTGAGCATAGCTGCCAGCTCCTCGATACGGGGGTAAACCGCTGTGTTTATATCAACTGTCGTAACAGGGGAGTTTTTTCTGCTGCTTGTGTACGGCGTAACACTGCCCTGTCTGATAAAGGGGGCGTCGGGGATACCGGGGATATCAGCCAAAGGTATCCTGATATCCGCAAAAACAGCGTATTTAGAAATATTCCTGTTTTCGTCGCTTACGGACCTGATCCCCGAATACGGTATGATAACGGTACAGGGGACCGCCACACCGCATTTTGCAGCCGCAGCCGCTTTGTGATGCCCGTCGAGGAGCATGCTAATAAAGCCGTAATCATAAAGAGCCACTGCTCTGGGAGCGTCCTTGTACTTTATCATGCTGCGGTAATGCTCTACACGCTCCGCAACGATGCAGTCATTTGACTGTGTGGGGTAGAGATACGCAGGTGTGCCGTCACATACGGTCAGCATGCCCGAAAGGTAGTACTCATCGCAGAAGGCTCTGACGAGTGTCTTTTCATCGGGTGCATTGCAGAAAAAGTCGTTCTCGCCGTATGTGGGATAATGGGGACAGTCGGCAACTATATAGTATCCGCTGTCAAGAAGCCCGAGAACGGGGGAGATGTTCTTAACTGCTTGTTCTATGCCCTTGTATCTGCCGTTTATCCTGTCCCTGATGCCTTTCAGTTCGGGACAGTCTATGTTCTCTATGCCATAACCTCTTGCGATCAACCCTGAGCAGGTAGGACATACCGGGTATTCACTCTGCATGAGCGGTCTGCCGTTTAGCATAAGAGTGCTCTGACAGTAATAGTCATCGTTATACTTAAGGTCCGTGATATGTGTCAGTGTGCCCTTGCCGTTGGTCACCTTTACAAGTACGGCTTCATTATATCTTTTGTCGGTTACATCGATATGCCTGATCTGTTTTACTGATGTGCCGAAAAACATATTATCATCTCCTTTGTATACATGATAACATATAATATTTCGTATATCACGGAAAAAAATATGCGGAAAAATGCCTCATGTGTAAATTATTGCACAAATACTCAGAGCACTATGCTGCTATTGTGAAAAAAATATTGCGAATTTCAAAAAATACTGGACATTTTCATAACAATGTGGTATAATTAACTAAATATACTATCAGTGAGGGATCATTATGGATGTTCAGAAGATCGCAGACAGCTTTGAGACTATGACCTGTATCATGTCGGTGGAAAAACTTCCCGGCGGCGGATACGGCACTATAAGGATAGAAGCGGGAAATGAAGCCTATGTGAAATCCATCGAGGATTTTTCTCAGGTATCGGCTTCGTCAATGCTTAAAAATACGTTTATACCCGGCTCGGAGTATGAGAAGTATATCCCCAAGAACCCGGGATTTGAGAATATGTGTTTCCGCAGTGCGGTGCAGAAAAAACCGATTCATACCTATATAAAGCCCGATGTGTTTGAATTCTGGATAAATGTGACCATGATGCCTCTTGCATCCGATGATCCGAATAAGGGCTACTGCACCTATTCCCAGGAACTCACGACTGCGGCTGATGTTGAGATGCTTGCTGATGTATCGGCAAAGACCTCAGCAGACGTACTCAGGATATGTCTTAAGCTGAGCGGTGCAAAAGATTTCACAAAGACCATGAATGAGGTCATATATGATCTTCGTATGCTCTGCCATGCAAAGCACTGCATCATACTCCTTACTGATGAAATAACACGCTCCTGTTCGGTACTGTGTGAATCCCTCGATACAAACAGCGATCTCAAGCCGATGGCGCATTATATAAACAAGGAGTTCTACGATCTGACCCTTACATGGGAGGATATGATCGAGGACAAGTCATGTCTTATCATCAACAACGAACAGGATATGGATATCATAAAGCAGGTAAACCCTGCGTGGTATGAATCCCTCAAGGGAGCAAACGTAAGGTCTCTTGTACTGTTCCCGCTGATATACAACAGAAAGCTGTTCGGTTATATATGGGCCACGAACTGTGATACTTCCAAGACTCCCCGCATCAGGGAAGTGCTTGAGCTCACCTGCTTTGTACTTGCATCCGAGATCGCGAGCCAGCAGATGATAAAGCGCCTTGAACAGCTGAGCGTACTTGATATGCTCACCGGTGTCAAGAACAGAAATGCGATGAATAACCGCGTTGATGAATTTGTCAGGGGAGAAGTGCCGAAGAAACCCTTCGGAGTGATATTTGCAGATATCAACGGACTCAAGGTCATGAACGACAGATACGGTCATGCTATGGGCGATATGGTGCTCAAGAGCGCCGCAGATGTTATGTGCGAGATATTCCCGCGGGCTGAGATATACCGTGCAGGCGGCGATGAGTTCATGGCGATACTTTTAGGTGTCGGCGAGAGTGAGCTTGAAGAGTGTGCTGAAAAGCTGCGCGGCTCCACGGATGAATGCTGTGTTGTCAGCATATCTGTAGGTACCTGCTATGACAAGGACGGTGCGGATATCATAAAGGCCATGCGCACAGCGGACCAGCGTATGTATGCAGAGAAGAAGCGCCACTACAGCAAGTTCCCCGAGCTCAGACGATAACTATCATGCGCATACGGATTTTCGTATGCGCTGCGTTTATAAGGAATGATGATATGGATAATATGTTCTCCAGATTTGTTGCCGCTGCACTGGCGGTCATGACAACCGTATGCTCCTCATGCAGCGCGAAGCAGGATCCTCCTGCCGAAGAACAGCATGTGCCTGCATATACTCTCTCAAATCCCGATGCTTCCGCGGAAGCAGCAAAGACATATGAATATATATGCAGCATATACGGCAGCAATATGCTCTCCTGTCAGCAGGAATCCACATGGAAGGGCACTCCCGATTATGAGATGTACTATATCTATGAGGCTACCGGGAAATACCCTGCTATGAGAGGCCTTGACTTTATGAACGGCGATTTTGACGGCGTGGTTGAGCGCTCTAAGGCATGGCACGAAAAGGGCGGCATAGTCACTATATGCTGGCATACAGGCATCAACGGAAAAGGATATCAGGAAAGCCTTGACGATAAGCCTGATTTTGACAAACTGCTCACAAAGGGCACGGATGAATACAACGGCATGGTGGCCAACTGGGACAAAGCTGCCGCTGCACTTGCAAAGCTGCGCGATGAGGGTATACCCGTCCTCTGGAGACCGTTTCATGAGTTTGACGGAAAATGGTTCTGGTGGGGCAAGGGCGGCAAGGAGAATTTCATAAAGCTCTGGCAGATGCAGTACGACTATTTCACCAAGGAAAAGGGACTCAACAACCTGATATGGGTGCTCGGCTACAGTGGTGAAGTCAGTGACGGATGGTATCCCGGTGATGAGTACTGCGATATCATTGGTTCGGATACATATGATAATTCCACCAATATAAAGGCGTGGAAAAAACTCTCGGCTATGGATACAGGAAAGCCCATGGCATTCCACGAATGCGGGAATGTGCCGGCTGTGGAGGATTTCGAGAAGGACGGCGATATATGGGCGTGGTTCATGATATGGCATACCGATTATATCGTAAATAACGACAGGGATAACCTGAAAGAGGTATACAACAGTGAAAGAGTCATTACCCTTGATGAGCTTCCGCCCCTCGGATGATTATAGATATAACAAACGGCTGCTGTAAAAGGCAGCCGTTGTCTTTTGTCATGAAGCTGTGAACATACCGTAGTCCTTGGGGATATACAGCACATTGCCTGTCATATTCCGTCTGAGAACAGAGCGTATATCATCTCTCGGTATACTGCTGAGAGCTGTCATACCCGAAAGTGAGAGTATATATTCTATGATATCCTCTATATCCGTCACTGCAAGCGAATCTATATAGTCCGTTCTTTCTACATCCGAGAAATACTGCCCGAGCAGCTTTCTCCCGTTCTGCAGGGTGAAGCTTTTGTCGGTGTTATCCGATATACCGTATTCCGAAAAGAGCCCCGATAGATATTCCATTATGCCGTGTTCACCGTATGTTGCACAATAGAATCTTCCGCCTTTTTTGAGTACCCTGCGCACCTCTGACAGTCCCTTATCCTTGTCGGGAACGTGATAGAGCATCATATTCGCGATCACGACATCAAAGGAGTTGTCTTCATACGGGATATCCTGAATGTCTA
>CACZPE010000025.1 GCA_902782875.1 uncultured Ruminococcus sp.
CACGTGCCGCCATTTCCTGCGGCCTGCTGATAGACTGTATAGATACCTCTGCCCTGCCCGTTTCCACCGCTGCGGGCTCTCTGTAAGTGACATCCGAGCTATCTTCTTTCCGTCATAGCATTTTGGATATTGGTAATCATATCATATTAATCAGCGTTTGTCAAGGGCTTTTTTGAAAATCAGTATTTTTTCAGCACTTCTATAGCGCCTATGACTATACCCGTAGCACGTTCTATGTCATTTTGCATAGTTTCTGCATTCTCCTTGGAGCGTGCCATCTCAACAGCCTGGTCAACAGTCTCCTTGCCTACCTCCGCCTGTGTGCGGTAGATATCATCGAGCTGCTGCACCGCAAAGGTCTCGAAATTGCCGTAGCAGTCCTTGAGATCCTTTATCGTGCTGTTTCTGATATCATCATAGTTCTCAAGTGCGGAGTCTATGATATCCGAGCGCCTGTTCTTCCTCATGATATTGCGGAAGAAGGGCATGGTCGCAAGCGGGAATCCCACATCTCTCGATGCTCCCTGGGAAGCTGCCTGCTTTATCTTGTCGGCCACGAATGTATTTACGTTCACAGCCTCGCTGCAGGATATGCGGGCACTTGCAAGATTCTGTATGCCAAGCTTTCTCGAAAGCTGCGCACCCATTTCGTTGATAAGATCGTTGAGCCTCTGGCCGTGTATCTCAAGACAGCGTCTGTATGCCTCGCCCACCTTGTCCATAAGGTAGGAATAGAAATGGCGTTCTACATCCGCTTCATCGGCAGTACTGCGGCATGCAACGATATCCTCCCTGAGCTTGGTGAAGAACTCGTACATCCAGCGCTCAGCCTCCTGCATCATCTCGGTGATGGAGAGGATTATCTTGGGCTTCTGGCTGTCAAGCGCAGCGGCAAGAGTGGTGCATTCCTTCTCAAAATCTCGTTGAAGACGCTCCAGCTTTTCTCTGTCCATCTTCATCATGTCGCTTATCATGTTGAGCCTGTTGAGAGTATCCGTCATCATGATCTGCAGCATGGAGAACACACGCTGAGTGCGTATAGTGTCCTTCTGGGTGATAAGCTCTCTGTTGAGCGCGCGCTCAAACTTGAGGAACTGATTCTCGTAGTATTCCTGGAATCCCTTTATATCGGGACGGTTGAGACCTATCTTGCGGCGGTATTCATCTATGCCGCTGATGCCGAACACCTCTGCCACGGGTATGATCTGTGCGCATTTCTCGCTTATATGATTGACTATGCGCTCGATATCCTCCATAGAGTTCATAGCATCTATCATATTGATAAGCACGAAGACCTTGCTGAAATTCTGCGGTACTATCTGGCTTGCTATGAAGTACTGCTCGCTCTCTGAGAAGGGCGACAGTGCGGATGCGACATATATCACAGCGTCAGCCTTAACAAGGAAATCCTTTACCAGATAGTCAAGCTCGTCCAGGTCGGAAAGGCCCGGAGTGTCTACTACCTGTATCTCCTTGAGTATGGGAGCATCGCTCTTAACATCGATATATTCGAGCGCACCCGGGAAGTAGTCCAGCAGGCCGAGAAGCCTTTCACGGCTGAGATCATCGGGTGTGAGGGCAACTCTCTTGCCGTTTGCGAGCACTGCCTCCACCGACTGAGTCTCTCCGTAGGAGAAACGGTTTATGGTGAATGTCTCGGGTGCTACATTGACGGGAGCTGCGCTGCGACCGAGTATCGCGTTGATTATCGTACTCTTGCCTCTCTTGAAGTCGCCGATTATAACAAGTGAAAAGGGCTCGCTCATCTTGCTGTCGATTATGGAGTCCCACTTCTTCATTCGCTGTGTGACTTCCTCACCGAGTATAGCAGAAAGCTCAGGGTCTTTTATCAGTCTGCCGAGTTCGTTTCTGACAAATTCTATATCGCGTTCGGCGGTATCATTCTCGTATATTTTCTCCATCGTAAGCCCCCCTTTCTCAGTCCTGTTCATCCATATCAGCGATTATATCACAGCGGATCTCAAGAGTCTGCTTGTTGCTGATATGAGATGTAGGGCGTTCAAGATCGGGGCGCCAGATGTAGAGTATCTCACAGGTGATGAACTCACTGCCTGCGAATACACGTCTTTCATCGGGCTTTGTCGTGGGTGAGAGCCTGAGCTCCCTGACAGGTGTGATATGGAGCTTGCTCTGCTTTTCGAGTATGCTGTCGATATCTATATCCTTGTCCTGTTTGCCGTAGGAATCGGGTATGCCCTTGCGTCTTACCGACGCAAATATCTTCGGGAACTGAGCAGGATCGTCAAGGCATATTATACCCGCTCTGTCCGCGGTGATATCGCCTGCAACGAGCCATTTGTTGAGGTTGTAGTTGAGCTCGCGTATATTTGATTTCGATTCGTCGCCGAGAGTGCCGTCGCCTGTAAGGTCGCCCTTGCTGATGCCGGGGTATGTGAAGGCATAGTTGAACGGACAGTGCCTGTTCTGTATCCTGCCGCATTCACAGCCGATAAGATAGCACAGCTC
>CACZPE010000026.1 GCA_902782875.1 uncultured Ruminococcus sp.
ATATATCTATCACATGTGCGCTCGTTCTCATAGGGAATATGGCAGTAATGAACTTTCTGCCCTGTGCAAGGAATTTTTCCTTGTCGGTAAGGAAATACACCGACACTATGAAGCCTATGGCAAAATTGCCGACGCCGCCGATAACGCCCACAGCGCCGTCCTTGAGCTTTGACGCCCACTGTGTAAGATTGGGCACGATATTGTTTATGGCGTTGAATACCGCTGTCCTTATAGCATCGTACTGCTCGTTGACATAGGCCGCCACATCGGGATAATTCTCCAGCAGCTCGTTGGTCCATGTATATATGTTCTGCATATATGTGGGCACATTCTCGAATATCGTCTGCACGCTCTCGAGCACCTGAGGCACGATTATCGCCACGAGTGCGCTTATGGCACCGAGGCCGAATATCACGGAGCATATCACCGCAAGCGACCTGCAGAGCTTGGGATGCGGGGCTTTTTTCTCAAAGAGCTTCTTGAACAGTGCTTCGAGCCTGACCATAATGGGGTTGAGAAGATATGCTATCGCAAATCCCCATATTATGGGAGCTATCGCCGAGAGAAACTTTGACACGACCGCAGTGACCGCGGCAAATTTCACTACAAACAGCACTATAAGCGTACATATACAGAAAACTATCACGGAATACGCAGATATTGTGGTATATTTGCTGTTCCAGTCTATTTTCATCATAAACTCCTGTATCTTAGGTTTGGAATATCACATTTAAGTATACTACACCCTGTGATAAAAGTAAATAGCTTTTATAAAATAATCTGTGAATAATGACAAAAAATCAGATGTGCGTGGAGACGCACATCTGTATAAGGATTATTTACAAGGTTTGGTGGTTTTCGCTGTTGCCGGTTTACGGATCATTCCTCGAAGTTGTCGTCAACTTCAACCTTGATCTCGTCTTCGGTCTCTTCCTCAGCTGTTTCCTCAACGACAGGCTCGGGCTTCTCTATCTTTGTGCCGCACTTGCCGCAGAAATCATACTCGAGAGGAACATCTGCGCCGCAGTTGGGGCATACAGTTACGCCCTTGATCTGGCGGATCTGCTCCTTGATGCCCTCGATCTCGGCATTCTTTACGGTAGCCTCTGCTACGAGCTGTACAAGAGCCTCGCTCTGGGGTGCATCCTTGTTCTCCTCATAGTAAGCCTTGCCGATCTCGGTGAAGATGTCGGTAAGATTCTTCTGCTCGGTGCTGAGCTTATAGGAAAGCTTTACGATGTCAGTGCCCTGCTTGGTCTTGTCGCCGACAGTCTTGCCTGTTGCAGTAATAGCCTCGGAAACCTTATCAAAAAAGTTGCTCATAATTGTTACCTCCTGATTTGTTTATCTTTTCTTATCTCAGGTGAACTTCGTTTCACCTTATGTACAGATTATAACTCACAGAGAAATCAAAGTCAATAGATAGGACCTATTTCTCATCTAATTATGATTTTTCTAATCTGTTTTTAATGTTTCCTGAATCTGAATCTGTTGAGCATGGCTGTAAGCACGTTGAACTGGCTCGACAGCTCCTCGGATACAGCGGCGTTCTGCTCTGCGGTGAGGGAATTGTCCTTTATACTGTCATTTATCGTGTTCATGCCCTTGTTTATCGCAGATATCGCCACAGCCTGCTCATCCGCGGAATCGGCTATCTCGCTGACTATCCTGCGGGTATCGCCGACAACGCCCGTGACGTACTCAAGGGACTGCTCTGTCTCTCTGGCGTATCTCGTGCCGTTGACAACGGAGCGCATGGAGTTCTCTATCAGCTCTCTTGTCTGTGAAGATGCCTCGGCAGATTTTATCGCAAGGTTTCTTACCTCGTCCGCGACTACAGCAAAGCCTCTGCCCGCATCCCCCGCCCTTGCCGCCTCCACTGCGGCGTTGAGGGCAAGTATATTAGTCTGGAACGCTATATCGTCTATAACGCCTATTATCGTTTCTATCTCCGATGCCGTGCGCTCGATATCCGCTATGGCTTCCGTCATCTGACGCATATTCTCCATGCCCCTGTTGGCATATGTATCCGCATCTGCGGTCATCTCACGGGCTCTCGACGCTTCATCCGCATTGCTCTTGATCCTTGCGGCGACTTCATTCACGGCATTTGCAAGATCCTCTGCGGCGGATGCCTCCCCTACGGAATTCCTCGAGAGCACTGCGGTACCGTCTGAAACATGGCCCGAGCATTCGTTCACGGATATCGCAGCCTTCTGCACCTCACTGAATGTAGTGCTAAGCGATGCGAGTATCCTGTCAAGGGATTCCTTTATGCTCACAAAGTCGCCTCTGTAATCGGCCTGCGGTGATGCAAGCAGATTTCCTGCGGCAACATTGTCGAGCACCGTGCGTATATCGGTGATATATGCATTCATTGATGTTATAACAAGGCTCAGTGACTGCAGCAGATACATGGTCTCGTCGTTTCTGTCGGTCTCGGGTGCGGCGCTTGTAAGGTCGCCCCTTGCAAGCTCTCCCATACGCCTTGATGCGTCCTCTATCGGCTTGGTGATGAGCCTTGCAATAAGGACAGCCAGTATCGTGGCCACTATGACCGCTCCCATACCCAGCAGAGGCATCACGACCATAGTTGATCTGTACTGGGCCATGACATTGTCATAGGGTATGAGTATCATAACATATATATTGTCATAATTCTTGACATTCGACCACGCAGCGTAGTACTTCCTGCCCTGTATGGTTATGATATCATGCATATTCTTCTCACTGATCCTTATCTGCTCGATAAGCTCAATGGAAGTTTCGTACTGCGGTCTGACCTTTGACACAAAATCAGCAAGCTCCGCATAGCCCGGATCAGTCTTGCCCATTTCTATAAGATCATCACCTTTATGCACAACATCCACATAGGTCTCGGATATGACAGAGCCCGTCTTTGCGATGATAAAGCCCGTGCCGTCGTATTTGTTTATCTTTCTGAAATCGCTGAACATTCCGTCAAGAAAGCCCGCATTTGAATGTATATCTGCATTTGACACCGCTGATGCATACGACAGTGACAGAAGCTCTATCTCTTCATTGGCGGAGTCGTTTATATGCCGGGCCATGCTGAACTGATGCAGCAGTATGAGTATCACAGCCGTGGCGGCAGTGGTAAGAGATGACAGACGCACTATCCTTGCAAGTATGGTAGTCTGTCTGTGCTTCTTTTTCTGCTTGGCAGTATTTTTCACAGAGGGCTTTTTGGGGGGCTTTTCTTTTTTTGTCTTTTTCCTGATGTCTTTTTTATCCAAGATCAGCCCTCCTTTATGTGAATACTCAAAGATATACCTATACAAAATATATTTTATCATAATTTACGGTCACCGTTGTTAACAATATGTTTCTAATATATTTCTTGTTTATATTTTGTCATATTATCCGAAAAAACTCCTCCTGCATATTACAAAAACACAACGGCGGGCAGTGCCCGCTGCCAGTTTACTGTTCCGATATACGCGCAATTATTTTATACTGCATCTATTGCGATTTATTTTCTTACATGCTATAAGCAGGCTGAGCCTGCACCCGCTTTTTAGTTCCGCAATATCCACACAGTTTTTTATACTGCATCTATTGCGATTTATATTCTTATATGCTATAATATAAACTGTAATATTATGTTATCACACCGAAAGGACGATATATATGGCCTATCTTGACAATGCCGCAACCACAAGAGTCTGTGAAGAAGCCGCAGAGGCCGCTGTGAAAGCGATGAGAGAAACATACGGAAATCCCTCCTCTCTTCACAGGATGGGGCTTGATGCGGAACTTCTCGTGACGAATGCGAGAAAATCCGTTGCACAGGCACTCTCCGCCGCGCCCGAGCAGATAACCTTCACATCGGGGGCTACAGAATCAAACAACACTCTTCTGCTCGGTGCAGCAAAGACCTACGGAAAGCGCAGGAAAACGATAGTCGCGTCATCCGTTGAGCACCCCTCCGTAGAGGAGACGCTCAGGTTTCTTGAAAACTCGGGATACACCGTAAAGCGCGTAAAGCCCCGTGCCGACGGCAGGATAGATATGGTCGACTATCTCTATGCTGTAGACAGCGACACCTTCCTTGCAACCTGCATGTACGTCAACAATGAGACAGGCGCCGTAAACCCCGTAGCGGATATATTCGAAGCGGTAAAGCACAAGGTGCCCGACTGCATAACGCATACCGATGCGGTACAGGCATTTCTGAAGCTCCCCATAAAGGTCACCGCCATCGATGCCGATCTCGTGACCGTAAGCGGCCACAAGGTACATGCTCCCAAGGGTATCGGTGCCATGTACATAAAGAAGGGCATACGCATACCGCCCCTTATGACAGGCGGCGGTCAGGAAAAGGGCCTGCGCTCGGGCACGGAATCGGTACCGCTGATCGCAGCCTTCGGAGCGGCAGTGGATGCACAGATAAAGAATATCGACACCGCCTACAAGAATGCCCAGATGCTCAATGACAGACTGCGCACGCTTCTTGCTCCCCTGGATTTCATTACCATAAACTCTGACAAGAACACCTGCATACCCTATATACTCAACTTCTCCGTACAGGGAATACGCTCTGAGATCATGCTTCATTTCCTCGAGAGTAAAAAGGTATATGTATCCAGCGGCTCTGCCTGCTCAAAGGGCAAGCATAGCAGAGTACTGTCCGAGATGGGCATCTCCGACAAGCTTGCTGACAGTGCCATAAGGGTATCCTTCTCGAAAATGTCCGCATGGGGTGAGCTGGAGCAGCTGACAGGCGCCCTGAAAGAGGGACATATGACCCTTGAAAAAACAAAGTGAGGAAAGATATGATATTTCTGATAGACTATGAAAACGTGACTTCATCAGGCCTTGACGGCGTTGAGCGGCTCACGGAAAATGACAGGGTGTATATATTCTACACCGCCGCGCAGCCGAATCTGACCTTTGAGGCTCACAAGCTGATACTCTCCTCAAAGGCGGAGTTCTCCTACTTCAATGTGGCAAACGGCGGCAAAAATGCCCTTGACTTTCAGCTTGCAAGCTTCACAGGATATCTGGTGGCCTGCTCAAAGGACAGACAGATATATATAATCAGCGCAGACAAGGGCTTCTCGTTCATATGGCGTTTCTGGGAGAACGCCGATGTGGAAAAGCTCAATATATACACTGCGCCGAGCGTGACAAAGGCACTGACAAGAGTATACAACAGCGATGCGGTCAAGGTTTCGGACATCACAGCAGAATTGCCCGTAACCGATGCTGTGCCCGCACAGGATATTGCCGCACAGGAGAAAGAGCCTGCTGCGACAGATATTCCCGCAGTGGGTGATACACCCGAAAAAGCCGCAGAAAAGCCTGCGCCGAAGGCTGAGAAGAAGCCAAAGCCCGCCCCCGCAAAGGACAGCAGAAAAAGCGTCACCGCGGATATCAAGAGATATCTTACCGAAGCTGAGCTTGATGTATCAAAATGCGGTATGGTGATAAATCTGCTTGCCACCGCTGCAGACAAGCAGCAGTTCTATACGGGCATGACGAAGGCATTCGGCATGGACAAGGGACTTGCGGCATACAAGGTACTGCGTGCCGATTATACTAATCTTAAAAGAATGGTTGATGAGAAATGAAAGAGATGATACTGCTCAAAGAGGGCGAAATAGCATTAAAGGGACTTAACAAGCGCAATTTTGAGGAGGCATTCATCAGAAATCTGCGGCGCAGTCTTAAAAGCATAGGCAAGTTTGACTACAGGCGCGAACAGTCGATGATATACTGCGAACCCCTTGAGGATGTGGATATGAACGAGGCTGTTGCGGCAGCTTCAAAGGTATTCGGCGCTGCCGCTCTCTGCAGGGCGGGGATAACCGAAAAGGATATGGACAGGATCACCGAGGACACCTTTGCGTACTGCGGAAAGGAGCTCACTCTCGCAAAGACCTTCAAGGTCGCGGCCAAGCGCTCCGACAAGCACTTTCCCTACAGCTCGCCCGAGATATGCAATGAGCTGGGCGGCAGGATACTTGAAAAATTCCCGCATCTGACGGTAAATGTAAAGGAACCCGATGTTATCGTCAATATCGAGATAAGAGAAACAAATGCGTATATCCATACAGGCAACAGGCCCGCTGCAGGCGGCATGCCCGTAGGCACATCGGGCAGGGGGCTCCTGCTGCTTTCGGGCGGCATAGACAGCCCTGTTGCGGGATATATGATGGCAAAGCGCGGCGTGGACATATCCGCGATACACTACGTATCTCCCCCGTACACTTCAGACAGGGCAAGGCTCAAGGTGGAAAGGCTCTGCGAAAAGCTCGTTCCCTGGGTCGGCGAGACAGCATTCTACTGTGTGCCCTTCACAAAGATACAGGAGGCGCTGCGTGACAACTGCCCGGAAGAGCTTTTCACCATAATAATGCGCCGCCTTATGATAAAGATAGCGCAGAGAATATCCGAAAAGAACAATATCCAGTGCCTTATCACAGGCGAGAGCGTAGGCCAGGTGGCAAGCCAGACCATGGGTGCCATAGTATGCACCGACAATGCTGCGGATATGCCTGTATTCCGCCCCGTGATCGGCATGGACAAGACCGAGATCATAGAGATATCCAGAAAGATAGACACGTTTGATATATCCATAGAGCCCTATGAGGACTGCTGCACGGTATTCACGCCGAAGCACCCGAAGACTCGCCCCGTACTTGCGGATGTTATCGCAGCGGAGAGCTCCTATGACTTTGACACGCTCATAGATGAGGCAGTGGAGAACACTGAGGTAAAGATATTCAGATAATGATGTACGCTTCAGATGCTATATTCGCAAGGCGCAGCTACAGAGGCAGATTTCTGCCCGATCCGGTGCCCCGCGAAGACCTTGTCACGATAATGAAGGCAGGGCTTGCCGCACCGTCGGGCTGCAACAGACAGACGACAAGCCTTATAGCCGTTGATGATGCGGATATACTTGAAAGGCTCCGCTCCGTGATCGATCCGCCTGTTGCCGATACCGCCCCTGCGGCTGTATGTGTGCTCACACAGCGGATATATGCCTATCGCGACAAATGCTTTGCGGTACAGGATTATTCGGCGGCAATAGAGAATATGCTCCTTATGATAACCGCTCTGGGCTATCAGAGCTGCTGGTACGAGGGGCATATCACCGACACTGACAGGATATGCGAAAAAATGGCAGAGATCCTCGGCGTGCCCGACGGATACGAACTTGTATGCTTCCTGCCTGTGGGAAAAGCTGCGGAAGAGCCGTCACAGCCGAAGAAGAAGCCCTTTGAGGAAAGAGCATGGTTCAATGCATTCGGAGGGGAACTATGAATATCATCAAATATCCGTCAGCAGATGCAGTACAGGCTGCTGTTTCAAAAGATGAACCGCTGCTTGCGGTAATATCATTTGACGGCAGTACTGCAGTTATGAGTCCTTCCGATGATGCTGTTGAACATCACATACTGCTAAGACAGGCAGGTATGAAAGATACCGACATAGATAAGTATTTCCGCATAGTGTTCGATAGGGACGGTGCTGATTGGACATTTGAATGTCCTCCTGACTACAAGGATATACCACTCAAAGGAAACCGCACAGAAGCTTTCTACAAGGACGGTTTTGCTGTTATATCGGGTTTTCTGCACAGCATAGGATATATGGTAGGTATCAACATCCCCAAAAGATACAGCAGGCACTTTGAAGCGATATTTTGAAAAAACGTCATGGCTTTTTCGCCATGACGTTTTTTGCATCATATCATGTATTCCTCTCTGCCGAGATATCTTTCCCCTTCAAAACAAAGGCAGGCTATCCACGGCATAACATTCTTTATCCGTTCAAACTCCTCATAGCCGAATGTACTGTCATAATAGTTTATGACAGTGCTCAGGGCCGTGCCGTGAGTACCGACGGCTATATTTTTGTCCGCATATTCTTCGAGCAGCTTTTTAAGTGCGGCGATATTCCTCCGCTGCACTTTCCCGAGGGACTCTACGCCCGCAAGCTTATAGCCAAAGTCTATCCACTGACGCTCCGCAAAGCCGCCGAAATCCTCTGTCCATTCCCCCACAGCCCTTTCGCGAAGACCGGGTACTGTGACTATATGATGGGAGTAATTTTCCGCAAAGTCCGCGACTGTATCCACAGCACGCCTGTATGGGCTTGACAGCACGGCGGATATATCCTTGTCAGAAAGGAACTCCGTCACCCGCTCGCGGTCTTTCATACCCTTTTCCGACAGGGGCCGCATCTCGTCATGGCAGCTCAGATCGGGCTCTGCATGGCGTACAAAGTATACTTTTGTCATAGCCCCCTCCCCGTGTCAGACCATACTGCACATCTGCTCATACGCCCCGGGCACAACTGATGTATAGAGTATCATTCCCGCTGTTGCAAGATCGAGCAGTACATGGCTTATCATCACGGGGACGGGGTCCTTCTTCTTTCTGTAGTACAGACAGAATAATACCGTCAGCGGCAGGAAGGATAAAAATCTGTACACCATATATCTTCCATCGAATATAGCGGGTATGAAGCAGTGCTGCAGCGCATAGAAAAATGCAGGGGCAATGACTGCCGCATATCTGTTATCTATCCTGCCCGCACCTGCACCGAGATAGAGGCCGTCTTCCGCCAGCGCCGTAGTAACGGGAAGCAGAACCAGATTTATAATGGCAAAAAACGGCGGTATCGGCGCCATAAGCTTTACGGCCACCTCGGGCATAACCGTGCCGTAGCATACAAGCCCCGCAAGATACATACCCGCTGTTCCCACAGCCGCAAATCCTATGACCAGCGGCAGGGCCTTTATTCTGATCTGGTCTTTTCTGTAGTTTATCAGTTCCTTAAAGCTCATGCCCTCTTTTTTTGCGACAGAAGAAAGGAGCATTACAGTCAGGATATTCACTATGGTTGCAAAGACCGACCATATACTTATATCATCCTTGCCGAACGCATATTTGACTGCAAAGAAAGCAAAGAAAATCACACTGCGCAAAGGCAGGAGCATATACGCCTTTTTATTCATTGTCTGCACATCCTTTCTACAGCGACAAAGCCTTCAGAAGCGGATTTTATCATACGCATCGCCTCATCCGCGGATATCCCCAGCACGCCTGTTGCGATCATAGCGGCAATACCGTGAGAATATATCACGGTATTTCTTATGCAGGAAAGCGCCTGTTTTTCGGTAAGTCCCGTCTGCAGGGCTATTCCCTCTGCCAGCGCACTGTCCTTTACGTCATACATATCCTCCGCCGTCAGCGGTCTTGTCATAGGCGCTTCACCGAGATACAGAAATCTGAAAAGATTGGACTCGTTTATAGCCATATCTATAAACGCCCTGCCCATATTCTCAAACTTCTCCGCTGCACTG
>CACZPE010000027.1 GCA_902782875.1 uncultured Ruminococcus sp.
CTGAAAATGCACGGATACAGCGAGGAAGCTTTATCGGTATTCTTCTTTTATTCCGAGCAGCTTGAGTTTGTACCCGTACCCAGCACGGTAGACACCGAGCTCAAGACAGTCAGCGCACATATCAAGAACACGGGAATATATGCCGCAGCAGACAAGTCAGTACTCATGCATGAGGGCAAGACACAGATATTCTTCCTTATCGACAACTCAGGTTCCATGTACCCGCAGGAGCTCTGCGCAGGTTCGGAAGAAAACGACCTTGAGTTCAAGAGACTCGACCTTACCCTCAGACTGATAGATATGTTCGGCGACAGCGCATATTACGGTGCAGGCGAATTCTCCGGCAGCTATACCAACATAGTCCCCATATCCAACGATACCGCGACTGTTAAGCAGAAGATCGACGCTATCCGCACACGCACAAACAATATCTTCACGGGTACCGAGATCTCCGGTGCTATGGAGAATGCCATCAAGGAATTCGGTACGATACACAATTCTGACAAGAATTATATCATACTCCTGACTGATGGTATGAACACCACCTCCAATCCCGCCCGTGACGGCAGCGTGATCGCGGCAGCTCAGAAGAGCAACATCACCGTATTCACGATAGGCCTCGGAAAGGATGTAGATGCCGATTATCTGTCAAATATCGCCGAACAGACCAATGGACAGTTTTTCCAGGCATCAAACGCAGATGCCCTCGGCAATATCTATGACAAGATCGAGAACTTCATGTATTACAACCAGATCACTCTTGAGGAGGAAAGCGGCAGAAAGGGCTATATCATCGCTGATTCGGGCTTCAACACCACCCGTGACGGTATAGGCTACAACAACTTCCGCGCCGACTTCGCCCCCAACGGAGCAGACCCCGGCATCGCAGGCCTGATAAGTGCTTACTTCTCCGGCGAGCTTGCGGTATCCGCAGACGGATATGTCACAAATGACGGAAAATTAATACCCGGATATGACATATCGGGACTTGCCGAACTTGCTGACGGAAAGGTAGACCTGAAATCCGTAGAAATGGGCATACTCGAAAGCTACAACAGATATCTGAGCATAAAGAACAAGTGGGGCTTTACAAAAGTCAACTCAGTAGGCACTCTGCCCTATACTCCGAGCACGAGAGAATTCATCGAGAATGCAGGGCTTCAGATAACCACTTCCGATTTCGATTTCGCTCCGCCTACGGAAACAGAGACCGAGCAGTTCTTAAAGCATATCACATTCAACGACATCAAGAGCTTCTGCAGATATGAGTCCGTATATATCGACAGTTCCCTCTGCGAAGGCAGCGACGAACAGCTGATGAATATGATACGCTGGTACTACTATCTGCCTTATTCCGACAAGTGCGAGATAGTTGACTTCGGCTATCAGGGCGATGATGCCTATGAGTATCTGGAGCACTATCTTCTCACAGGAAAGCCCGCCGTGATCATATACAACGGCTCGGCCATGAATGCGGTAAGGCTCACCAAGGATATCAAGGATCCGAATCTCTATGTACTTGATGCATATGACAGCAACATACCCGACCGCTCTACAAAGATAGAGATAAGGCGTACTCCGCTGTATACCACATCAGGCACTTCATATCAGTACACAGCATCCCAGAACGGTACTGATGCTCCCCTTCAGATAATAGTAAGCTGATAAACACAAACCGTGCCATAGTATCGTTACTATGGCACGGTTTTCATATACGTTATGTTTTGTTTTGTACGGATTTCTTAAGAATATCTGCTATCAGAAGATATATTCGGGCTATGGCAAGGAGGAACGCAAGCAGAAGGAGTATCCACCACACACATCCCATATACGGCAGTGAATCCGTAAATCCGAATGCCCCTGCGGGGCTTCCCCAGTTGAGGAAGAAATACGGATAGTTCTGCCCTTCAATGAATTCGCGGCCCTGTACATAGCATATCCCCGCATATACAGCATATAACAGCGGCGGTACAGTGACCCAGAGTATATTCTTTTTCGCAATATCGCTGTTTATGCCCGTTACGAAGAAATCGATCACCGCCGCAGCGGGTACAACTACGTGTGTGAGTACATTCTGTATGTTCCACGCCGATTCACGCATAGTCGGAGCAAGTATGAAGCAGAACACAACTCCTGTAAGAGTTATCGACACCGTGACCGTGAATTTGATGATATACCACACGGGACTGACTTTGCCGAGTTTTATCAGCACTGCCCCGATAACAGATGTCAGAAGCGCCGCTATATTCGACTGTATCGTAAAGAACATGAATACCGTCCTGCCGCCCATAAAGACACGTCTGCCGGCATAAGCCGAAAGGATCACACCAGTAAGCGCACTCAGCGTTACTATGACTTTAAGTACATATGTAAGCAGCAGCTGTGTTTTTGAAAATTGTCTTGTCATATCAATTGTCACCGATAAAACAGTATCAGTCTTTCATTTCAGCCTGCACAGCATCAAATTCATCAGTTATATCCTTTGAAGGCTCAGCTGTCAGCAGAGATACCGCAAATATCGCAATAAGAGCTGTTATGAAGGAGGGCAGCAGCTCATATACCGCAAAAATCCCGCCTGCCTTTGCAATGACGAATTTCCAGAGGAATACCATAACTCCGCCTGCTATCATACCTGCGCAGGCACCGTATTTGTTGGCACGCTTCCAGAAAAGCGATGTGAGCATAACAGGGCCGAATGTAGCACCGAAGCCCGCCCATGCAAATGATACCACACGGAATACCGAGCTGTCCTGATCCCATGCAAGGAAAAGTCCGAGGAACGCTATAACGAGGAGCACCGCTCTTGCGGATATCATGGACTGCTTTTCTGTGAGCTTGATCTTCAGCACGCCCTTGAGGATATTCTCCGACATACTCGAAGATGCCGCAAGCAGCTGAGAATCTGATGTGGACATCGTGCAGGCGAGTATTCCCGCAAAGATTATGCCTGCTACAAGAGCTGCGGGTATGCTGTGGCGGCTGAGTACGGTCGCCATTTCAAGCACAATGGTCTCAGAAGCCGATGATGTAAGCAGCGGCTTTACAGTTTCATTGGCAGTAAGACATCTGCCTATGATGCCGATGAATACCGCAACGCCCATTGCAATGACGACCCATACAGATGCGATCCTTCTTGAGATCCTGACCTTGTTTTTGTCCTCTATTGCCATAAATCTGAGAAGTATATGGGGCATACCGAAGTAGCCGAGGCCCCATGCAAGGGTGGATACTACTGAGAAAAGGCCGAAGGATACGTGTTCGCCGTCGGCTGTTAAAGTCGAAGTCATGGAGATATAGTCAGCCATGCTCTTTGCATTGTTCATAACCGCATCAACGCCGCCTGCGGTGCTGACACCGTAGCAGACGAGTATAATAAGCGCAGTAGTCATGACGATACTCTGTATAAGGTCTGTAAAGCTTGCTGCAAGAAATCCTCCCAGGGAGGTATATGCGATGATTATTATCGCACTGATTATCATAGCTGTGTGATACTCCCAGCCGAAAAGCTGGTTGAAAAGCTTGCCGCAGGCCGAGAAGCCCGAAGCGGTATAGGGAACGAAGAATATCAGTATGATAAGCGCTGATATGCCCATTATGATATTGCTGCTGTCACGATAGCGGTTAGAGAAAAAGTCGGGTATAGTGATCGCACCGCACTTCTGTGAATACACCCTGAGCCTTTTTGCTACAATGAGCCAGTTGAGATATGTGCCCACCGCAAGGCCTATGACCGTCCAGCCCACCTCTGCAGTACCGCACAGATAAGCAAGTCCGGGCAGACCCATAAGCAGATAGCTGCTCATATCCGATGCCTCCGCACTCATTGCAGATACTATCGGGCCCAGCTTTCTGCCTCCGAGATAGAAATCTCCGACACTGCTGTTCTTTTTGGAGAAAACAGCACCGATAACAATCATCATACCCATATAGCATAAGATCGTTATCAGAATACAAAGTACCGATCCAGACATAAGATCGTTCCCCTTTCAATAAATTATACTATAATATTAGCATAACAATAACGTCAATGCAAGTACTTTATCAAAATACTACAGTATAATTCAAAAAATCCCTCTTCTCATAAAGAAGAGGGATTTTCATGTCATATCCAGGATCATATTTTCAAGTCTTTTTGCTCTCTCATAAGCTATACTCAGGAATTCACGGATATCCAGGTGAGTATAGTCCCAGTTCATCGGCTCCAGCGTTATTGCCCCATTGTAGCCGACTGCCCTTAAGCCGCCTGTGACAGAATTCCAGTCCACGTTGCCGTCAAAGGGCAGCTGATGCTGATCATGCACTCCGCCGTTATCATGCAGATGTATGGCTCTGAGCCTGTTTCCGTATTCTTTCAGCAACGGAATATCAACAGCATAATTTGCATGATGGCAGCTGTCGTAACAAAAGCCGACACAAGGGAGCTGGTATCTCTCCATAACTGCCGAAAGATTGCTGATATTACGCAGATTTTCAAAAGCGATCACCGTACCGTGTTTTTCTGCTCTCTCAAAAAGGCATTCCAG
>CACZPE010000028.1 GCA_902782875.1 uncultured Ruminococcus sp.
AGGGCTACTATCTCGATGAAGACGAGATCAGCTTCATCAGACACGATGATCAGTACCGCGCGCCTGCATCACGCCCGACTGTAGAGGGCTCAAAAGCGGTGCTTCTCACTATACTGGCGCTGGCGATCATGGTAGTGCCAATGCTCGGCGCAGTTCTTCAGAATATCCATTTCACCAGTACGATCGCAAAATACCTCAAGAAGGATGCAAGCTACAGCTATGTGACATCCGTCACGGGCAGGGACAGGCAGAAGGCCGATGTCTACAAAGCCCCGTCGGGTTTCACTATAGATCAGACTACCAAGGATATATTACGTGCCATCGAGGGCGATACACAGTATGTGCAGCAGGATACCGAGGATGAGGACGGTTCTGTGGGCATACTCACCCAGAAGGAATACGCCCTTGTCTATAAATCGGAGGACGGAGACGTGCTCGTGCAGGTATCAAACCGCAAATACGCCTACACCAGTGACAACGACCTCTACAGGGGCACGCACCATTCACGTCGGTATTACCGCAGATTCTACTACTCTACGGGTTATTCGTATGACTCGAATACTTACAGAAGCTCTTCATCGCCATACAGCTCGTATGATGACAGCGGTATAAGCTATTCGGGCGATAATTCCTACAACAGCTATTCGGGAAGCGTCCGTCAGGAGAGCATAAATTCGCGTCAGTCATCAGGCGGCGGTCTCAGCAGCGGTAAATGATCATTTTTCAGGAGGATATTTAAAATGAACGTTCTTATGGATATAATTGATGTTGCTATATATTCCAGCATAGGCATAGTGCTTATGGTGCTCGGCAATTTCCTTATCGACCTTATCATACCCTGCTCCTTCCCTGAGGAGATTAAGAAGGGCAACAAGTCTGTAGGATTTGTTTCCGCAGGTACGAATATAGGCGTAGGACTTCTTCTGAAAGCAGCTATCTCTTCTCCCTCCGTGGCATCTGCCGCAAAGGAGAGCCTTGCGGGCGGCATCGTCAGCAGTCTGCTGTATTTCGCAGTGGGTATAGTGTTCTTTATGGTAGGTTATATCGTCATCGACAAGCTCAACCGTCAGTACAAGCTCAATGATGAGATAGGAAACGGCAATACCGCTGCAGGTATTATGGTTGCAGGCATATTCATCGGCCTTGCGATAGTTATAAGCGGAGTGATAATGTAATGCAGGATAAGAACGAATACCGCCTGCTGATGCTGACCACGCTGCTCATATCGGGCTGTTCGATGGTCTATGAGCTTATCATAAGTGCGGTAAGCTCATATCTTGTAGGCGATTCGACTCTGCAGTATTCTGTCACGATAGGACTGTATATGTGCGCTCTCGGCGTGGGATCCTTTCTGTCAAAGTTTGTAAAGAAGGATCTGTGGGGCGCGTTTGCAAAGGTTGAGATAGGTATCGGCGTTATCGGCGGTACCTGTTCTCTTGTGCTTTTCCTCTCAAATCTGTTCCTGGCATCGTATGAGATAATGATGTACGCTGAGATACTTGCGATAGGTACTCTCGCAGGGCTTGAGATACCTCTTCTCACAAGAATAATCGAGGAGGACAGAAAGGAACTGCGCCTTACGCTGTCGTCGCTGTTCTCCTTTGACTATATCGGCGGACTGATAGGTTCGGTGGCATTTCCCATGGTATTGCTGCCGCATCTGGGATATTTTGCGACCTGCTTTCTTTCGGGTACGCTCAATCTCACCGCAGCGGCACTGATCATACTGAAATACAGTACACATCTGAAAAGACCGCATATCTACAAGGGAGCGGTTTTTGCGCTGCTGGCGGTGATGATCTGCGGCATGATGATGTCAGAGAATATCGGCAGTCTCATCGAGGACGGACTATACCGTGACAGGGTGATACTTTCCGAGCAGACTGCCTATCAGAAGATAGTCGTCACAAAGCATAAGGACGATCTGAGACTGTATATAGACGGCAACTGCCAGTTCTCTACCGCAGATGAATACCGCTATCATGAGGCGCTCGTACACGTACCTATGGCATATGCAAAGAAGCAGGACAACGTGCTCGTGCTCGGCGGCGGTGACGGTATGGCCGCAAGAGAGCTGCTCAAATACCCCGATACCAGGATAACCCTCGTAGACCTTGACCCGGGAATGACAGAGCTGTGCAGCACCGATCCGCAGATAACAGCTGTGAACAAGGGCTCTCTCTCAGACAGCAGGCTCACGGTCATAAATACGGATGCATATGAATACCTCGAAAAGACGGACGGTCTTTACGATGTGATCATAGTAGACCTTCCCGATCCGAATAACGAGGCTCTCAACAAGCTTTATACCAATGTGTTCTACCGTATGTGCGCCTCTCATCTAGATGACGGGGGCATTATCAATGTACAGTCTACTTCGCCGTACTATGCCAAAAAGGCATACTGGTGCATAGGAAAGACCATAGAAAGCGAGGGGCTCAGCGTAAAGTCATATCATCTTCAGGTGCCCGCATTCGGGGACTGGGGGTTTCATATGGCTTCGAAGCAGGAGCTGACGGCAAAGCACAGTCTTCCGCAGGATACACGATATCTCACGGAGGATAATATGCAGGCTCTTTTCATCTTCGGCAAGGATGAACAGGCAGATGCTGTGGATATAAACCATCTTACCAGACCCGTGCTTATACAGTACTACAACGAGGCTGTAAGGGAATGGGAGTAAAACTTATAACGATAAAGAGACCGCCTGTCATGATGACAGGCGGTCCTTTTATAAGGGGGATCAGAGTGAAAGAATTATTCTGCCTGCGGCGGGATCAGCCTTTACGGCGTCATACCCTGCTACCTTTACGGTAAACGGCTTGTCGGTCTTTGTGTATGTGACCTCGACCTCATTGCCGTGTCTTACAGCGGTGATGCTGAATACCTTCTCAGCCTCGGTGTCAAAGATATCCGCTGTGATTTCCCTGCCCTCAGAGGGAGCGTATATAACGAATTCTGTGTTGTTCAGGTAGTCGTATTCAAAATCGCGTTCAAATGAGCCGTATGCTATGATGCTGTCGGGTTTTGCAAGACAGGGCAGTCCGAAATAGTCATACTTCCTGTTGTAGAATCTGCCGCCTTCGAGAACTTCTCCGCTGATGATATCTGTCCATCTGCCCTCGGGTACGTAGAAGCTTACGGTGCCCTGATCGTTGAGTATAGGAGCGACAAGGATATTGTCGCCGAACATATACTGCTTGTCAAGTGTGAGGCAGGCGGGATCATCGGCATAGTCTATTACCATTGCTCTCATCATAGGCACGCCAACGGTGTGCGTCTTTATTGCCTGTGCCCACAGATACGGCATGAGTCTGCCCTTGAGCTTTGTGAAGTGGCGCAGTACATCCACACATTCGGTGGAGCCGTCCTTGTCAAAGAGCCAGGGCACTCTGTAGGAGGAGTTGCCATGAAGTCTTGAATGTGTCGAGAGCAGGCCGAACGCAGCCCAGCGCTTGTAGATATCCGCAGTAGCGGTTGCTTCAAAGCCAGACATATCGTGACTGAAAAATCCGAAGC